>VGIX01000014.1 GCA_016867725.1 Candidatus Effluviviaceae Genus I sp. | reverse complement strand
CTCGGGCTCGGTGAGCTCCGGAAGGGCCGGCGGCTCGCGCCGGAGGTGCTCCGCGCCGAATGCGGCCGCGAGGTCGGCCTCGGGAACGTCGAGCGGCGGAAGCCGATAGCCCCGAAGACCGGGGGACGAGAGCTCGAACACCGTCGGTTCGAGCACGCGGCGCTCGGGGGCCGTCACGGCGCCCTCCGGGACGCGATGAGCGCGTCGAGCGCGGACGCGAGCGAGTCGATGTCGTGGCGCGCGTGCTGCTCGTTCACGGAGACCAGCAGGCACCGCTCCATGCCCGCGAACGACGGGGCGCACGGAGTGCCGGGCCAGATCCTGGCCTTCGCCAGCTCGTCGGCCGCCGTCCGCGCGTCCATCGGAAGCTCGACGACGAACTCGCGGAAGAACGGCCCGGGGAACGCGCGGCGCACGCCCGCGACGCCGGAGAGCGCCTCCGCCGCGTAGCGCGCCTTGGAGGTGATCTGGACCGCGAGATCGCGGAACCCCTGCTTCCCGAGAAGCGACAGGTACACGGTCGCCGCCAGCGCGACGAGCCCCTCGTTCGTGCAGATGTTCGACGCGGCCTTCTCGCGGCGGATGTGCTGCTCGCGCGTCTGGAGCGTCATGACGTACCCGCGCCGTCCGCTCGCGTCCTGGGTGGCGGCGATGATGCGGCCCGGAAGCCTCCTGACGAGCTTCTTCCCGGCCGCCATGAACCCGAGGAGCGGGCCGCCGAAGCCCATCGGGCTCCCGAGGCTCTGGCCCTCCCCGACGGCGATGTCGGCGCCGTACGACCCCGGCGCGGCCAGGACGCCGAGCGAGACCGGGTCCACGGACGCGATCGCGAGCGCGCCGGCCTCACGGGCGGCCGCCGAGAGCGCGGCCGCGGGCTCGAGCAGGCCGAAGTGGTTCGGGTGCTGAAAGAGCAGTCCCGACGCGCCCGACAGCGCATCACGGAGGGCCGCCGCGTCCGTGACCCCGCGCGCGTGCGGAACCTCGACGATCTCGGCGCCCGTCGCCAGGAGGTACGTGCGGACGACGGCGCGCGTCGCCGGGCTCACGGTCGAGGCCACGACGATCCTCCGACGACCGGAGCCGCGGTCGAGCGCCATGAGGCAGGCCTCGGCGGCCGCGGTCGCGCCGTCGTACATCGACGCGTTGGCGACCTCCATGTCCGTGAGCCGCGCGATGAGCGACTGGAACTCGTAGATGGCCTGGAGCGTTCCCTGGCTCGCCTCGGCCTGGTACGGGGTGTACGCGGTGTAGAAGTGCGGAAGCCGCGTGACGTGGCGGACCGCCGCCGGGACCGCGTGGTCGTAGAAGCCGCCGCCGAGGAACGACGTCTCGGTCTCCGCGGTGCGGTTCATCGCGGCGAGCTCGCCCACGTGCCGCGCGAGCTCGATCTCGGACAGCGGGCCGGGGACCTCGAGCGGCCCACGGAGCCTCACTCCGGCAGGCACGGCCGAGAAGAGGTCCTCGACCGACGACGCGCCGATGACGCGGAGCATCTCCTCTCGGTCGCGATCGGTGTTGGGGATGTACGGCATCCTATGCGCCGATCTCCTTGTCGTAGGCGTCCCGGGTGAGGAGCCCGGCGGTCTGGCCCGCGTCGGAGAGGGCGATGCGGAGGATCCACCCCTCGCCCATAGGGTCGCTGTTGATGAGGCCGGGCGAGCCATCGAGCGCGCCGTTGACCTCGGCGATCGACCCCGACACCGGAGCGTAGATCTCGCTCACGCTCTTGACCGACTCGACCGTCGCGACGACGTCGCCGGCCTGCACGGCCTTGCCGACGGCCGGGAGCTCGACGAACACGATGTCGCCCAGCTCGTGCTGCGCGTAGTCGGTGAGGCCGAGCGTCACGGAACCGCCCTGCACCAGAAGCCACTCGTGGGTCTTCGTGAAACGGAGTTCGCCTGCCGCCATGTCCTGACCTCTCATCTCTTCGGCGCGACGCTGTGCCGCTCCCGCGCCGCCTGGCTCCTTCGGATGCTGCCCCTCCTGTAGAACGGCAGGGAGACGATCCTCGCGGAAACCAGCCGGTCCCGTATCTCCACCTCGATCGCGCCCGATGTGCCGGGCGGCGCGTACCCCAGGCCGATGCCCTTCTCGAGCGACGGCGAGAAGCTCCCGCTCGTCACGACGCCGATGCCGCGACCGCCGGACACGAGACGCTGCCCGGGTCTCGGCACGCCTCGCTCCAGGAGCTCGAAGCCGACGAGCCGCTCGCGCGGGCCCTCCTCGAGGCGCCGGGCGATGGCGTCGCGTCCGACGAAGTCGCCCTTGTCGAGCTTCGTGATCCACATGAGGTTCGCCTCGACCGGCGTGCGCGTCTCGTCGATGTCGTTGCCGTAGAGCGCGTAGCCCAGCTCGAGGCGCAGCGTGTCGCGCGCTCCCAGGCCGACCGGCTCGACGGAGTGGGGTCTCCCCGCCTCGAGGAGCGCGTCCCAGACGGCGCCGGCGTCGTCCGGCCGCGTGAAGATCTCGAAGCCGTCCTCGCCGGTGTAGCCGGTGCGCGAGACGAGCGCGCGCTTCCCCGCGACCTCCATGGTCGCGGAGGCGTAGTACGGGATCCCCGCGACGTCGCCCCGGGCCACCGCAGCGAGCACCGCCTCGGACGCCGGGCCCTGCACCGCCACGAGCCCCGTGTCGTCGGACACGTCCTCGATCGTCGCGCCGGTCCCGGCGTGGGCGCGGACCCACTCGAGGTCCTTGTCCTTGTTCGCGGCGTTGACGACGAGCATGTAGCGGTCGCCGAGGCGATAGACCAGGAGATCGTCCACGAACCCGCCGTGCTCGTAGCACAGCGCGGAGTACTGCACGCGTCCGTCCGCGAGCGCCGCCGCCCGGTTCGTGGTGACGCGCTCGAGGGCCTCGAGCGCGCCGGGGCCGTGAACGAGGAACTCCCCCATGTGCGAGACGTCGAAGAGGCCCGCCGTCGCGCGAACCCGCAGGTGCTCGGCGACGATGCCGGCGTACAGCATCGGCATCAGGAAGCCGACGAACTCGACCAACTTCGCGCCGGCGGCGACGTGGCGGTCGTGGAGCGGTGTTCGGCGCGCAGGGTCGCTGTGGGCTGTCAACGCAGTGCCTCCCGCCGACGCCGCGAGAGCGCCCACAGGAGGCGTCGCGGGCGTCCAAAGGCTTCCGGCGATGCTAGTCGAGCTCCACCCCCTGGTCAAGGCGTTTCTGGCAGCTCCCCGCTCCGGCGGAGGAGGTACGTCGCTCCCGTGCAGACGATCTCCCGCACGCCGCGCAACCACGGCAGGGGAAACACCACCGACGGAACTCCGTAGCGCAGCTCGAAGGACGGGCGCGAGACGTAGAGACGCCGCGCGCGCGCGACGAGACCCGCGCGCGGAAGCAGCCGCTCGAACCCGGAGACCGTCGTGCGCGTCCTCGCGATGTGGGCCAGCCTCGGGTGGGCGTGCATGTACGGCACGAGGCGCAGCGCCGAACCGCGCAGCTCGGTCTGCTGATGCGCGCCGAACGGGGACCAGTACGGCGGGAACGTGACGAGGATCGCCCCGCCCTGCGCGAGCGCGTCCCGCGCGTGCGCGAGCAACCGGGCCTTGTCCTCGATGTGCTCGACGACGTCGCGGAGCACGACCAGGTCGTACCGGCCGCGAAGCGAAGCTGCGACGCCCGCGTCGAGCACGTCGGCGCGCCGGAACTCGAGGTTGGGGCCGCTCGACCACTCGAAGACGCCGATGTCGATGCCGAGGCAGGCGGCACCCCTCTCCGCGAGCGCCGCGGTGACGCCGCCGATGCCGCAGCCCGCGTCGAGCACCCGGCTGCCCGCCACGCGGACGCCGTGCTGCTCGAGGAACGGGATCAGGAAGCGCCGCGCGAGCTCCGCCTGGTAGTGCCGGTAGTACGCGGGCCACGACGCGAAGGCGTCCCGGTCGATCCTCCTCACGCGCCCCCCGCGGCGCGGGCCGGCGCGCCGTTGCGCTCGAGCACCGCGCGAAGGACCTCCCCCGTGAAGGACCCCTCGCACCGCGCGACCTCCTCGGGCGTTCCAGCCGCCACGACCCGACCGCCCTCGTCGCCGCCCTTCGGGCCGAGATCGATGATGTGGTCGGCGGTCTTCACCACGTCCATGTTGTGCTCGATGACGAGCACGGTGTTGCCGCGCTCCACGAGCCGGCCGAGAACGTCGAGGAGCATCTTCACGTCGTGGATGTGCAGTCCCGTCGTCGGCTCGTCGAGGATGTAGAGCGTCTTCCCCGTGCTCCGCCGCGAGAGCTCCGTGGCGAGCTTGATGCGCTGCGCCTCGCCGCCCGAGAGCGTCGTCGCCGACTGGCCGAGGTGGACATACCCGAGGCCCACGTCCCGGAGCGTCCTGAGCTTCTGCGTGACCATCGGGACGCTCCCGAAGAACTCGAGTGCCTCCTCGACGGTCATCTCGAGGATCTCCGCGACGTTCATCCCCTTGTACCGGACCTCGAGCGTCTCGCGGTTGAAGCGCTGCCCTCCGCACGCCTCGCACGTCACGAAGACGTCCGGGAGGAAGTGCATCTCGATCTTCACCTCGCCCCCGCCCTGGCACGCCTCGCAGCGGCCGCCGCGCACGTTGAAGCTGAACCGCCCGGGGCGGTAGCCGCGCGCCCTCGCCTCGGGGACCCTCGCCAGAAGCTGCCGGATGTGGACGAAGGTGCCGGTGTACGTGGCGGGGTTGGATCGCGGCGTCCGCCCGATGGGGGCCTGGCTGATGTTGACGACCTTGTCGAGGTGCTCGATGCCCTCGATCCGGTCGAAGTTCCCCGGCACCTTCCGCGACCGGTAGAACCACTCGGCGAGGGCGCGGTAGACGATGTCGGAGACGAGCGTGCTCTTCCCGGAGCCGGACACGCCGGTCACGCACGTGAGCGTTCCGATCGGGATCCCCACCGTGATGTCGGCGAGGTTGTTCTCCCGCGCCCCCACGATGCGCAGCTCGCCCCGGCCGGGGTTCCTGCGGCTCCTCGGCACTGGGATCCGCTTCCGCCCGGAGAGGTACTGGCCCGTCAGGGACGACCGCCTCGCGACGAGCTCGCCGGGCGGGCAGCTCGCCACGACGTGCCCGCCCTCGCGGCCCGCGCCCGGCCCGAGGTCCACGATCCAGTCGGCGGCGCGGATCGTCTCCTCGTCGTGCTCGACGACGATGACGGTGTTGCCGATGTCGCGCAGCGCCGTGAGCGTGCGCAGGAGCTTCGCGTTGTCGTGCTGGTGGAGGCCGATCGAGGGCTCGTCGAGGATGTAGAGGACGCCGACGAGCCGCGTTCCGATCTGCGTCGCGAGGCGGATCCGCTGCGCCTCGCCGCCGGAGAGCGTGCCCGACGAGCGGTCGAGCGTGAGGTAGTCGAGGCCGACGTCCGCGAGGAAGCCGAGGCGCGCGTCGATCTCCTTGAGGATCTCCTCCGCGATCTTCTTCCGCGTGCCCCGAAGCCCGAGGTCTCGGAAGAACCGCACGCACTGCTTGACGGACTGCGCGACGACGCGGTCGATGGAGAGCCCCCCGACGGTCACGGCGCGTGCCTCGGGCCGCAGGCGCGCCCCGCCGCAGGCCGGGCAGAGGTCCACCGCCATGAACCCCTCGATCCAGCGCCGGATGTTCTCCGACTGGGTCTCCCGGTAGCGCCGTTCGAGGTTCGGGATGGCGCCCTCGAAGTTGCCGGTGTACTCCCAGCGACCCTTCTCGAACTCGATCCGGTACTCGATCGTCTCCTCGCCGGAGCCTCGGAGCAGGACCGACTGGACGTGCGGATCGAGGTCCCTGAAGGGCGTCGTGAGGGTGAACGTGTAGTACTGCGAGAGCGCGTCCAGCTTGTGCCTCGCCCATCCCGTGGCGAGGTCCGGCCAGCAGGCGACCGCGCCCTCGCGCAGCGACAGCGAGGGGTCGGGGACCACGAGCCCGGGATCCACCCGCATCATCGTGCCGAGGCCGCCGCACGTCGGACACGCGCCGTACGGGCTGTTGAACGAGAAGAGGCGCGGGGCGATCTCGCCGGCGCCGACCCCGCAGAGAGCGCACGACGCCGACGAGCTCATGGCGAGCTCCTCGCCGCCGACGAGCACCTTGAGGATGCCCTCGGACAGGCCGAGGGCCGTCTCGATCGAGTCCACGAGACGCTGGCGCGCGGCCGGTCGCAGCACGAGGCGGTCCACCACGACCTCGATGTCGTGCTTCCTGTTCTTCGGAAGCCTCGCAAGCCCGGCGACGTCCCTCACCTCTCCGTCCACGCGCACCCTCACGAACCCCGCGCGCTCGATCCTGCTGAGCGTGTCGCGGTGCTCGCCCTTCTTGCCGCGCACGACCGGCGCGACGATCTGGGCGTGCGTGTCCGCCGGGTACGAGAGCACCTTGTCCGCCATCTGGTCCACGGTGAGCTGCGAGATCTCGCGGCCGCAGACGTGACAGTGCGGCACGCCGATGCGCGCGAAGAGGAGGCGGAGGTAGTCGTAGATCTCGGTCGCGGTCCCGACCGTGGAGCGCGGGTTCCTGGCGGCCGTGCGCTGCTCGATGGAGATGGCGGGAGACAGCCCCTCGATGAGGTCGACCTTCGGCTTCTGCATCTGAGAGAGGAACTGACGGGCGTACGCGGAGAGCGACTCGACGTAGCGACGCTGGCCCTCGGCGTAGATGGTGTCGAACGCGAGCGACGACTTGCCCGAGCCCGAGAGCCCCGTGATGACGACGAGCGAGTTGCGGGGGATCGAGACGTCGATCCCCTTGAGATTGTGCTCGCGCGCGCCGCGGACCTCGAGGAAGGCGGGCTCGGACGGCGGAGCCGGCCGGCGGGGACCCGTCGGCGAGCTTGACTTCCGGGTTCTGGGCATGCTAGCTAGTCTATCCACAAGCCGCTCGCCCGGCAACACGCAAAGGGGGGACCGTGGTCGGCACGAAGGCAAGACGCGCGCTGCTGGTGGGCGCGCTCGCAGCAGGGACCGCCGCGCTCGCGCTCGCGCTTGCGTGGAAGCCGTCGCCGCGCGTCCCGGTCGCGCCGGCGACCGGCTACCGGGTCATCGTCCTGGCGGTGGACGGGCTGGACGGCCAGCTCGTCACGCAGTTCGCGCAGAGGGGCGGGCTCCCGGGCGTGAGCCGCGTGCTGCGCCGGGCGACCACCGCGCTCATCACGGCCGACGAGCCGCCGCTCCCCCTCGTCGGATGGACGACGCTCGCGACGGGCCGCCCGCTGGACGACGACGCGCGCCGCGCGGTCGCCGGGCCCGGCGGCGGGAGCCTGTTCGGGCTGTCGCCCGCCGTCACCGGGGCCGTCCGCGCCGCGGGCGGCCGCACGGTCACGGTGGGCTGGCCGGGAACCTGGCCGGTCGGGCGGCGCGCCGCCGGCGTCGCGGCGCCCTACCTTCCCGCGAGCGCGTCCCGCGACGCCGCGCTCCCCCCGGCGCTCTTCGCGGACGCGCCCGGCCAGACGGACCCCGCGCTCGAGGGGGTCGTCCGGGACGCCGTGGTCCAGGCCGAAGCGGCGCTCGATGCGGTGTTCGCGGGGATGCTGGGCGGCAGCCCCCGGCGACCGGACGCCGCGTGGGATGAGGCGGTCGCCGGCCTCAGATGGTCGCTCCTCGCCGACATGACGACCGTGGAGGTCGCGGCGGACCTCATCACGCGGGAGGAGCCCCACCTCGCGCTCGTGTACCTCGGCGGCCTGGACGCCGTCTCCCGCCGCTTCCTGCCGGCCGCCGCGTCCGCGGCGTCAGGGACGGAGGCCCCGGGCGCGGACGCGCACGCGGGAGTGGTCGGAGCGTATCACCTGTTCATCGATGCGGCGGTGGAGCGATTCCGGAGCCTGTGCGACGAGCGCACCTTCCTGGTCGTCTGCTCCGTGTACGGGGCGCGCCCGCCGGGACTCGGCGACGCGTCGCTCGGCTCGGTCGCCGCCCCGCCGGGGGTGTTCATCCTCCACGGGCGCGACGCGCACTCGACGCCGGTGCCGCTTCAGATGACGACGCTCGACGTCGCCCCGACCCTCCTTGCGCTCGTCGGCGTGCCGGTGCCCGAGGACATGAGCGGACGGGTCGTCGCGGAGATGCTGCCGCAGGGGCTCCTCGGGCGCGTCCCGGTCTCGCGGGCGAAGGCGGCCGGTCGCGCCGCGCGGGCGGCGGTGAGCCGCCCGGCCCTCGCCGACCGGCTCGACGCGCTCGTGTCGGAGAGACTCAGGGAGATGGAGGCGGCTACGAGAGCTCGGCCCTAAGCCGCCTGGTGAGCGCGGGCAGGACCTCGAAGAGGTCGCCGACGACGGCGTACGTCGCCGACCGCATGATCGGCGCGTCGGGGTCCTTGTTGATCGCCACGATGACCTTGGACGACTGCATCCCCGCGAGGTGCTGCACGGCGCCCGAGATCCCGCACGCGATGTAGACCTTCGGCTGGACCGTCTTCCCCGTCTGCCCCACCTGGTGCGAGTAGGGGATCCACCCGGCGTCCACCGCCGCGCGCGACGCCCCGACGGCGCCGCCGATCGCGCGGGCGAGCTCCTCGACGAGCCGGAAGCTCTCGGAGCCGCCGAGCCCGCGCCCGCCCGACACGATGATGTCGGCCTCGGCGATGTTGACCGTCTGCGTGACGTCCTTCACGAAGCGGACGAACTCGGCTCGCGACGAGAGCAGCGTCTTCGCGACGCGCTCGCGCGCGACCTTCCCCTGCCTGCCGGGCGCAGGCTCGAGCGGCTTCATGACCTTGTGCCGCACGGTCGCCATCTGGGGGCGGTGATTGGGGCAGACGATCGTCGCCATGATGTTGCCGCCGAAGGCCGGGCGCGTCTGCAGGAGACCGCCCGACTCGTCGTCGATCGCAAGCCCGGTGCAGTCCGCCGTGAGGCCGGTCTTCACGCGGACGGCGACGCGGGGGATCATGGACCGGCCGAGCGTGGTCGCGCCGGTGAGCACGATCTCGGGGCGATGGCGCTCGATGAGGTCGGCGACGACCGCGGCGTACGGCTCGTCGAGGTAGTGCGCGAGCTCCGGCTCGTCCACGACGAGCACCTCGTCGGCGCCGCGCTCGACGAGGTCCTTCGCGAGACCCTCGACGCCCGAGCCGATGAGGACCGCCGACAGACGCGCGCCCCGCGCGTCGGCCAGCTCGCGCCCCTTCCCGAGCAGCTCGAAGCTCACGCCGTGCAGCGCCCCGTCCCGCTGCTCGGCGACGACCCAGACGCCGCGGTACGCGTCGGGCGTGGCGGCCTCCTTCGCCTCCTTGCGGAGGATGATCGCGCCGAACTTGCAGGCGTCCACGCACGCGCCGCACAGGGTGCAGTTGTCCTTGATGACCGCCACGTCGTCGCGCATCTCGATGGCGTCGTACAGGCACGCCCGGACGCACAGCTCGCAGCCGACGCAGCGCTCGTCGAGGACCTCGATGCTGCTCACGCTCACCCCCGCTGGCTTCCTTTCACGACCGCAGCGAGCTCGGCCGCGAGCTCGGCGACGACCTCGTCGGCGGTGCCCGAGAGGACCTTCCCGCCCGGTCTCGCCTCGGGCGCGAAGATCCTGACGACCCGCGTCGGCGAGCCGTCGAGCCCGAGCTCGCGCGCGTCCACCTCAAGGTCGGCCGCCCGCCACACCGCGATCTCGGCCTTCTTCGCGCGCATCTTTCCCTTGAGCGAGGGCAGCCTCGGCTCGTTGATCTCCTTGACCACGCTGAACACCGCGGGCGGCCTCACGCGGAGCACGTCCGTGCCGTCCTCCATGAGGCGCTCGACCTCGGCCACGCCGTCCGGCCCGAGCTCGATCTTCCGCACGTGCGTCACCTGCGGCGCGTCGAGAAGCTCCGCGACGCCCGGGCCCACCTGCCCGGTGTCGCCGTCGATGGCCTGCTTGCCGCAGAGCACGACGTCGAACGCCCCGCGCTTCCGGATCCCGGCCGCCAGCGTGTACGACGTGGACCACGTGTCGGACCCGGCGAACGCGCGGTCCGAGAGGAGCACCGCGTCGTCGACGCCCATGGCGATGGCGTCCCGGAGCGACGCCTCCACCTGCGGCGGCCCCATGGACATCACGGTGACCGTGCCGCCCCCGGCGCGCTCACGGAGCCTCAGCCCCTCCTCGATCGCGTACATGTCGAAGGGGTTGATGATGCTCGGGACTCCCTCGCGGATGAGGGTGTTCGTCTCCCGGTCGATCCGCACGTCCGTTGTGTCGGGAACCTGCTTGAGCAGGACGACGACGTTCATCGGCGCTGGCTACTCCCCCTTCTCCTTCGCGGCGCTCTCCTTGATGACCGCGGAGGCGATGATGGCGCGCTGGATCTGGTTCGTCCCCTCGTAGATCTGCGTGATCTTGGCGTCGCGCATCATCTTCTCGACGGGATATTCCTTCATGTAGCCGTATCCGCCGAGCACCTGCACGGCGTCGGTCGTCACGCGCATCGCGACGTCGGACGCGAAGACCTTGGCCATCGCCGAGAGCTTCGCCATGCTCTTCTCGCCGGCGTCGGCAGCGCGCGCCGCGAGGTAGACGAGCGCCCTGGCGGCCTCGACCTGCGTCGCCATGTCGGCGAGCATGAACTGAAGCCCCTGGAAGGACGCCACCGGCTGCCCGAACTGCTCGCGGTGCCGCGCGTACTTGAGCGCCTCGTCGAGCGCCCCCTGCGCGATGCCGACCGCCTGCGCGGCGACGCCGGGGCGCGACAGGTCGAACGTGCGCATCGCGGCGAGGAACCCCATGCCCTCGCGACCGAGGAGGTTCTCCCTCGGAACGCGGCAGTCCTGGAAGACGAGCTCGCGCGTCGCGGAGGCGCGGATGCCCATCTTGTTCTCCTTCTTCCCGAACGTGAAGCCCGGCGTGCCCTTCTCGACGATGAACGCCGAGATGCCGCGGATGCCGGTGCCCTTGCTCGTGCGGGCGACGACCGTGTAGGTCTCGGCCTCGCCGCCGTTCGTGATCCACTGCTTCGTCCCGTTCAGAACGTACGAATCCCCCGAGAGCTCCGCGCGCGTCTCCACCGCCCCGGCGTCGCTCCCGGCGTTCGCCTCGGTGAGGGCGAACGCGGCGAGCTTCTTCCCGCTCGCGATGTCCGGGAGGTACTTCTTCTTCTGCTCCTCGCTTCCGAAGAGCAGGATGGGGTACGCCCCGAGCGCCGACGCGGCGAACGCCAGCGCGATGCCGCTGCAGACGCGCGACAGCTCCTCGGTGGCGATGCACATCTCGAGCACGCCCCCGCCGAGTCCGCCGTACTCCTCCGGGATGTAGACGCCGTAGATGTCCGAGGCCGCCATCACCTTCACGACGTCCCAGGGAAACTCGCCGCTCTCGTCCAGCTCGGCGCGCACGGGGAGGATCTTCTCCCGCGCGATCTGCGCGCAGAGGTCCCTGAGCATGCGCTGCTCTTCCGTCAGCGTGAAGTTCATCGCGAGGACTCCTTCCGCCTGCCCCTGCCGCGCGATCGGCGCGACGCCGAGCGCGGCTGTCTTCGGGCCTCGCCGCCTCGGTTCAGCAGGCCGAGCTTGCCGAGCGCGCTGCGCGCGGCCGCCTGCTCCGCTTCCTTCTTGTTCTTCCCCTCGCCCCTCCCTACCGCGCGCCCGCCGAGCTTGAGCTCGACGAAGAAGACCCGCTGGTGCTCCGGGCCCTTGACGGACACGACGCGGTAGCGGGGCCTCGCGCCCATCTTCCGCTGCGCGTGCTCCTGGATCATGCTCTTGTAGTTCTTGTACTCGTCCACCTCGAGGAGATCGTCCATCCCGGCCAGGAGGTGCCGCTGGATGAACCTCCTCGCGGCGGGGAGTCCCGAGTCGAGGTAGATCGCCGCGATCACGGCCTCCAGCGCATCGGCGATGATGGACGCGCGGCCGCCGCCGCCGGACTGCCGCTCGTTGTCGGAGAGCAGCACGAAGTCGCCGAGCGAGAGCTCGTCGGCGGTCCTCGAAAGCACGGCCTCGCTGACGAGGAGCGACTTGATCTTGGTGAGTCGCCCTTCCTCGCGCTCCGCGTACGTGGCGTACAGGTGCTCGTTGACGACGAGCCCGAGGACCGCGTCGCCGAGGAACTCCATGCGCTCGTTCGACTCGTGGCGGTCGAGGTCGGCCTCGTAGCTGTACGAGCGGTGCATGAGGGCCTGGTTGAGGAGGCGGATGTCGCGGAAACGGACGCCCAGCGCACCGCAGAGCTTGCGGAGCGCCTTCCGTCGCTTCTCGTCGGGGCTCGGGCCTCGGCGCGTGAGCGCCGCGAGGCCCCTAAGCACCCGGTCGGTGATGGCCATGGGCGCGTCTCATCCTTGTCCCTCGAACCGGCGAAGCGCGAGCACGGCGTTGTGCCCGCCGAAGCCGAACGAGTTGGTGAGAGCCAACGTGATCCTCGCGTCCCTGGCCTGGTTCGGAACGTAGTCGAGGTCGCACTCGGGGTCGGGTGTCTCGTAGTTGATGGTCGGGGGGACGACCGAGTTCGCGATCGCGAGCGCGGTCGCGGCGAACTCCACGCCGCCGGCGGCGCCGAGGAGATGGCCGATCATCGACTTCGTGGACGAGACCGCGAGCCGCTTCGCGTGGTCGCCGAAGACCGCCTTCAGCGCCTCGGTCTCGCACTTGTCGTTGAGCGGCGTCGAGGTGCCGTGCGCGTTCACGTACTGCACCTCGTCGGGCGACGCGTGCGCGTCGCTCAGCGCGGCGGCCATCGCCGCCGCGGCCCCCTCGCCCCCGGGATCGGGCGCGGTCATGTGGTACGCGTCGGCCGTCGCCCCGTAGCCGACGAGGAGCGCGTCGATGCGCGCGCCGCGCCGCTTCGCGTGCTCGAGCTCCTCGAGCACGACGATCCCCGCCCCCTCGCCGAGCACGAACCCGTCGCGCCCCGCGTCGAACGGCCGCGAGGCCCGCGCCGGGTCGTCGTTGCGCGACGACAGCGCCTTCATCGAGGCGAAGCCGGCGGCCGCGAGCGGGCAGACGGCCGCCTCGCAGCCTCCCGTCACGACGACGTCGGCGTCCCCGCGCTGGATCGCCCGGAGCGCCTCGCCGATGGCGTGGGCGCCCGACGCGCACGCGGAGACCGTCGCGAAGTTCGGCCCCCGAAGCCCGAGCAGGATGGACGTCATCCCCGCGGGCATGTCCGCGATGAGCATCGGGATGAAGTACGGGCTCACCCGGCGCGGGCCCTTCGAGAGGAGCGTCGAGTGCTGGTCCTCGAGCGTCTGAATGCCCCCGACGCCCGACCCGATGATCGCGCCCGCGCGCGAGGGGTCGAAGCCGCAGTCGGCGAGGCCGGAGTCCTTCCAGGCCATGAGGGCCGCGGCCACGCCGTACTGCGTGCAGAGGTCCATCTTGCGGGATTCGCGCTTGTCGATGTGCTTGTCGGGATCGAAGTCCTTGACCTCGCAGGCGATCCGCACCGCGTACGCCGACGCGTCGAAGCGCGTGATCGGCCCCGCCCCGTTCGCGCCCGCGACCAGGGCGTCCCACAACGCCTCGCGCCCCGACCCGATGGGCGTGATGGCACCGATTCCCGTGACCGCCGCGGTCCGTCCCGACATCGCGACCCCCGGCCGTCGCGGCCCGGTCCCGGAGCGAGAGCGCCGGGGCCGGGCCCGCGCGGCGTCCTACGCCGCCGTCTTCTTCTCGAGGTACTTCACGATGTCGCCCACGGTCTTCAGGCTCTCCGCCTCGTCCGTGTCGTCGGCGGTGATGCCGAACTCGTCCTCGAGCGAGAACAGAATGTCCGCCTGCTCGAGCGAGTCCGCCCCGAGATCCTCGACGACCGAGGCCTCCATCGTCACCTGGCTCACGTCGATCTGGAGCTTCTCCGCGATGACCTGCTTCACCTTCTCGGCAACGTTCGCCATTTCGCGTTCCCTCCTGCGTCGTGAGAGGCGTCGACGCATCGAGCCTATCCGGCCAGGCCCCCGTCGACGCAGACCGTCTGACCGGTCACGTAGTCTCCATCATCGGATGCGAGGAATGCAACCACATTCGCGACGTCGTCGGGCGTCCCGAAGCGACGAAGCGCGATCCTCGACGCGTACGCTTCCCGCGCGCCGTCCGGGAGCGCGGCGGTCATCGGCGTCTCGATGAACCCCGGCGCGACCGCGTTCACGGTGATGCCGCGCGACCCCAGCTCCTTCGCGGCGCTCTTCGTGAGCCCGATGAGACCCGCCTTCGACGCCGCGTAGTTCGCCTGGCCCGCGTTGCCCATGATCCCGATGACCGAGGAGACGTTCACGATCCTGCCCCACCGCTGCGACATCATGGTGCGCGCCGCCGCGCGCGTGCAGTTGAACGCTCCCTTGAGGTTCACGCGGAGCACGAGGTCCCACTCGTCCGGCGACATGCGGACGAGCAGGTTGTCGCGGGTGATCCCGGCGTTGTTGACGAGCACGTGCACGCCGCCGAGCTCCTCGACGACGCGCCGAAACGCCGCCGTCACGACCTCGGGGTCGCTCACGTCCACGACGAGCCCGAGCGCCTTCCGGCCGAGCGCCTCGACCTCGCCCGCGACCTCGGGAACGGTCGTCGCGTTCATGTCGAGCACGGCGACGTCGGCGCCCTCGCGCGCCAGCCGAAGCGCGATCGCGCGGCCGATGCCCTGCCCCGCGCCCGTGACCACCGCCTTCCTGTCGGCAAGCCTCATCGCGCCACCTCCACGCCGGCCCGCGCGGTCACCCGGCGACGGCCGCGGCGAGCCTCTCGGCATCCTCGAAGGTCGCCACGCCGTGCGAGCGCGCGCCCGGCTCGATCTTCCTGAGAAGCCCGCGGAGGACGTTCCCCGGACCGACCTCCGCGAACTGCGACGCCCCGGCGCCCGCGAGCGCGCGCACGGAGTCCACCCAGCGCACGGGGCTCACAATCTGCTCCGCCAGCCCGCGCCGGATCTCCTCGGGGTCATCCACCGGCGCCCCGGTGACGTTCGCGACGAAGAGCGCCCGCGGGCGCTCGAACGCGACGCCCGCCACGACGGACTCCATGCCGCGCCGGGCGTCCTCGAGGAGCGACGAGTGGAACGCCCCGCTCACCTTGAGCTCGGTCGCCCTCACGCCCTCGCGCGCGGAGGCGAGCTCCATCGCGAGCCGCACCGCCGCCACCTCGCCGGACACGACGATCTGCGTCGGCGCGTTCAGGTTGGCGACCTGCACCACGCCCCTCGAGGACGCCTCCTTGACGATCGGGCCGATGTCGTCCTCGGTCAGCCCGACGACCGCGGCCATCGTCCCCGGGACGGCGAGCCCGGCCTCGTACATGAGGCGGCCGCGCTCCCGCACCGCGCGCACCGCGTCCTCGAGCCGCACGCTCCGGGCCGCCACGAGCGCCGTCCACTCCCCCAGGCTGTGGCCGGCGACCGCCCACGGCTCGACGCCGCGCTCGAGGAGCGCCGCGAGCGCCGCCGCGCTTGCGGTCAGGAGCGCGGGCTGGGTGTTGACGGTCTTCCGGAGCTCGTCTTCGGGGCCCTCGAACGAGAGCGCCGCGAGGTCCAGCCCGATGGCCTCCGACGCGCGCTCGTACACCTCGCGCGCGCCGCCCGAGTGCTCGCACAGGTCGCGGCCCATGCCGACGACCTGCGAGCCCTGTCCCGGGAAGAGGAACGCGAGACGGTCCATGGCGGTGCGGTGCCCGTCCTTCCGCCGGCCGCGGGGCGGCCGGTCCGCGGGCTACCAGCGCATGAGCGCGGCGCCCCAGGTGAAACCGGTGCCGAACGCGACCATCCCGATGAGCATGCCCTCCGTGAGCCTGCCCTGCGTCACGGCCTCGTCGAGCGCGATCGGGATGGACGCCGCCGACGTGTTGCCGTACCGGTCGATGTTGACGAAGACCTTCTCCATGGGCAGGCGCGCGCGCTCGGCGACCGCCTCCATGATGCGGATGTTCGCCTGGTGCGGGAAGAAGAGGTCAACGTCCGCGCCGGAGAGACCCGCCTTCTCGAGCACGCGCAGCGTCGAGTCGCTCATCGCCTTCACGGCGTTCGCGTAGACCTGCCGACCGTTCATCTTGATGTAGTGCAGTCGCGCGTCCACGGTCTCGTGGGACGCCGGCATCTTCGTGCCGCCCGCCGGGAACTTGAGGAGGTCGCCGAGCTTCCCGTCGCCGCCCAGGTGGTATGCGAGGAGCCCCCTCGGGGCGTCGCAACCCTGCACCACGGCCGCCCCTGCGCCGTCGCCGAAGAGGACGCACGTGTTCCGGTCGGTCATGTCCGCGAACCTCGAGAGCGTCTCGGCGCCGATCACGAGCGCCGTCTCGATGGTGCCGGCGGCGATGAACTGGTGGGCGATGACGAGGCCGTAGATGAACCCGGAGCACCCGGCCGAGACGTCGTAGGCGAACGCGTTCTTCGCGCCCACCTTGTCCTGCGCGAGGCACGCCGTGCAGGGGAAGAACATGTCCGGCGTCGAGGTCGCGACGAGCACCATGTCCACGTCCGGCGGGTCCACGCCCGCCCGCTCGAGCGCGACCTTCCCCGCGAGCGCCGCGAGGTCCGACGACGCGGTGTCCCCATCGACGAAGTGCCGCTCCTTGATGCCGGTCATCTGCGTGATCCACTCGTCCGACGTCTCGACCGTCTTCGAGAAGTCGTCGTTGGTCACCACCCTCGGCGGGACGTACGTCCCGAGCCCGACGATGGTCGCGCGCTTCGCGCTATCTGTCATCGCCCGCGGCCACCTTTCCGATGGAGTCCACGATCTTCCCGTCGAGATCGATGTCCACGAACCGCGCGGCCACGTCGACGGCGTTCCTGATGGCCTTGGCCGAGGAGCTCCCGTGCGCGATGATGACGACGCCGTTGACGCCGAGGAGCGGTGCGCCCCCGTACTCGGCGTAGTCGAGCTGCTTGGCGAGCGCGCGGATCACGCCGTCCCTGAGCTCGCCCGTGAGCACGCCTGCGAGGAGGTCGATCACGCCCTCGGTGAGCTTGAGCATGATGTTGCCGACGAACCCGTCGCACACGACGACGTCGGCCTCGCCGCGCAGGAGCCCCCTGCCCTGGACGTTGCCGATGAAGTGGAGCGGGCTCTCCGACAGGAGCCTGTTGGCCTCGAGAATGACCTCGCCGCCCTTCGTCTGCTCCTCTCCGATGTTCATGAGGCCGATGCGCGGGCGGTCGCGGCCGAGCACGTGTCGGGCGAAGACCTCGCCCATGAGCGCGAAGTCCAGAAGGTCGGTCGGACGCGAGTCGAGGCTCGCGCCCACGTCCAGCACGAGGACCGGGTCTTTGACGGTCGGAAAGAGGCTGGCGATGGCGGGGCGGCGGACCCCGGGGAGCTTCCCGAGGGCCAGGAGCGTCGCGGCCACGACGGCGCCGGTGTTCCCGGCGCTCACGACGCCGTCGACCTCGCCGCGCTTGTGCAGGTCGGCGGCCACGACAATGGACGCGCCGCGCTTGCGGCGGACGGCCGCGGCCGGCGACTCGTCCATCGCGATGACGTCGGGCGCGTCCACGACCGAGACGGGCAGCCCCGCGGCCCCCTGGCGCTCAAGCTCCGCATCGATGGCGGCGCGGCGACCGACGAGGACGACCTCGAGGGCGCCCGCGGCGCCACGCGCCGCGGCGACCGCGCCCTCCACCTCCACGGCGGGGGCGCTGTCTCCGCCCATGGCGTCAACCGCCACCCTCACCGGTCTTCGGTCAGCGCTTCCAGCCGAGTGGGGACTTCTTCTTGGCGGTCTTGACACTCTCCTTCTTCTCCTTGTCCGCGGCGACGATCTCCCGGCCCTTGTACGTGCCGCAGTGCGGGCACATCCGGTGGGGGAGCTTGGGTTCGCCGCAGGAGGGGCAGGCCGAGGCCTGGGGCTTGGCGACCTTGTCGTTCGTCCTGCGCTTCCGGCCGCGCGCCCTCGAGTGTCTTCGCTTGGGAAGTGCCATCCGTGCCTCCGATCACCACAAGTGAGCGCTGCGGCCCCCGCGGGCGGGCCGCTGGATGCCGCAGACGCAAAAGGTACCGGTCATGGTAGAGGCGCCCCGGAGGCCCGTCAAGGCGAAACTCGCCAGGGTCGGACCACGTGGGCGCGCAGGCCGAGGTCTCTCGCGCGCCGCGCGAGCAGCGTCTCGAGCGCGTCGCTGAAACGCGGATCGAAGACCATGCCGGGCGCCGCCGCCTCCGGCACCTCGACGCGCACGCGCCCGTCCGGCGGCGCCGGTCCGTCGAAGGGCAGACGCCGGCCGTCGGGACCGAGGTCCGCCGGGAAGCCGATGTCCGCGAGGTCCGCGGCCATCAGCGCGCGCACGTCCGCCGGGCAGCCGCCCGCGGCGGGCGCGCCGACCGCCCGCGCGATCCCGCCGATCGCCTCGAGCGTCGTGAGGCCGCCGGGCGGCGGGAGCGCCGCGCGCAGCGGGCGCACGCGCCGCTCGCTGTTGGTGTAGCTCCCGCCCACCTCCGCGAACGCCGATCCGGGAAGGACGACCGTCGCCAGGGCCGTCGTCTCGGTCGGGACGGCGTCCACGACGGCGAGGAACTCGAGCCTCGACAGGGCGGCCGCGACGCGACGCGGGTCCGCCGCGCCGGCGACCGGGTCCTCCCCCACGATGAGCGCGGCGCGGACGCGACCGCGCTCCATGTCCTCGACGAGCGAGCCCGCCGTGGCCTGGAACCCCAGGTCCGAGAGCCCCTGTCCGTTGGCGCGCATCCTCAGGAAGAGGATGCCCGACCCGCCGCCGCGCGCCTTCCCCGCGAGGGCGCACAGCGCCACCGCGAGCGCCGCGTCCCGCTCGACGGTCGCCGGGTCGAACGCGGCGGCGTTCGCGACGAGCACCGCGCGGCCGGGCGCCGAGAGCGCCTCGGAGAGAGCCGCCGCGTCCCCGTCGCCCCCTCGCTTGGCGAGCGCCGAGACAGCCCTTCGAAGACCTTCAACGCCGGCGAGCTCGGCGCCTCGCCCCGCGTCGAGGAGCCCGGCGACCGCGGTCGCGAGGAGCCGCCCGATGGCCGAGCGCTCGACGCTGAGCCGGGTCCCCGCGAGCCGCGCCATGCGCGTGTCCTTCGCCGAGACGACCACAAGGCGCGCGCCGCGTCTGACCGCCCTGCGCACGGCGATGGCCGCGACCGTCTGCTCCTCGGCGATGTCGGAGTCGAGGAGCACGATGACGTCGGCGGCCGCGAGGTCGTCGTACGACGCGGTCGAGGCGGCGCGGCCGAACGCGCTCCGGAGCGCGCCGAAGGCGCGCTCCTCGAGCGCGAGCCCGAAGGAGGCGACGGCGGCGCCCCCGAGGACGGGCCGCGCCAGCGCCTTGAGCGTCCAGGCCTCCTCGTTCGTCAGGCGCGGCGAGCCGAAGAGCGCGACGCCGTCGCCCCTTCGGGCGGCGTCGCCGAGGCCCCGCGCGACCGCCTCGAGCGCCTCGTCCCAGCCGGCCTCGGCGAGCGCCCGGCCGCGCCGCACGAGCGGGACCGTGAGCCTCTCCGACGCCGCCGTGAACCCGAAGCGGCCGCGGACGCACAGGTTCTCGTCCCCGGGAGAGACGATCGCGAGCTTTCCCCCGACGGTGTTGTAGCCGACCGCGCAGCCCGTGCCGCAGAAGCCGCAGACCGAGCGGTGCTTCTCGAGGTCCCACGGGCCCGGCTTCGGCGCGTCGGCCTTCGCGGTCAGCGCGGCCGTCGGGCAGGTGGTCACGCACTGCCCGCACGCCTCGCACGTCGTCTCCGCGAGCGCTGCGTCGAGCGCGGGCGTCATCCGGGTGGCGAAGCCCCTGCGGAAGAACCCGAGCGCCGAGGCGCCCTGCACGTCCTCGCAGACGCGCACGCAGCGCGCGCAGAGGATGCACTTCTCGGGCTCGATCCTGATGAACGGATGACGGTCGTCGGGCGCCCGGCGCAGCGCCTCGCCGTCGAACGCGTCGGCCGACGCCCCGTACTCGGCGGCGTACCGCCGGAGCTCGCAGTCGAAGACCGAGACGCAGCCGCACTCGAGGCAGCGCGCCGCCTCGGCGCGCGCCTGCTCCTCCGTGTAGCCGAGCTCGACCTCCTCGAAGTTCGACACGCGCTCCGCGGCCCCAAGCTCGGGCATCGGCTGCCGCTCTCTCGGCTCGACGACCGGAAGCTCGGCCGCCGGCAGAGCGTCCCAACGCTCCTTCGCGATGTTGAACGACGGCGCGCGGAACGAGACGTCCTCGCCGCGCAGGTGGCGGTCGATGGCCGCCGCGGCCCTGCCGCCGTGCGCGATGGCCTCGATGGCCGTCGCCGCCCCGTTCACCACGTCGCCGCCCGCGAACACACCCGGCACCGAGGTGACCATCGAGTGCTCGTCCGCCACGATGGTGCCCCACGTCGTGAGGGCGATCCTCGCCTCCGGCGAGTCCGGGTCCTTCGCCGCGGTGCCCTTGAGCGCGGAGAGGTCGGGGAACTGGCCGATGGCGGCGATGACGGTGTCCGCCTCGACGGTGAACTCCGACCCCTTCACCACGACCGGCCGCCGCCGTCCGCTGGCGTCTGGCTCACCCAGCTCCATGCGGACGCAGGTGACGAGCCCGCACGCGCGCTCGCCCTGGATGGCGGTCGGCGCCGCGAGGAAGTGCATCTCGACGCCCTCGTGCCGGGCCGCCTCCACCTCGACGTCCCACGCCGGCATCTCCTTCCTGGAGCGCCGGTACACGACGGTGACCTTCTCGGCCCCCAGCCGGACGCAGGTCCTGGCGGCGTCGATGGCCGTGTTCCCGCCCCCGACGATCGCGACCCGCCTGCCGATCCTCACCGGCTTGCCGAGGGCGACGTCGGTGAGGAACTCGGTGCCGGCCCACACGCCCGGCAGGTCCTCGCCGGCCACGTCCATCTTCCGGCTCGCCACGGCGCCGATGCCGAGGAAGACGGCGTCGAACCCGCGTGCGAAGAGGTCGGAGATCGTGAAGTCGCGTCCGAGCGCCTTTCCGTGCTCGATCTCGATCCCGAGCGCGGTGATGAGCCCGACCTCCCGGTCGAGCACCGCCTTCGGGAGCCTGTACTCCGGTATGCCGTAGCGCAGCGCGCCGCCGGCGGCCGGCAGCGCCTCGAACACCGTGACGGCGTGCCCCCGCTGCGCGAGGTAGTACGCGGCCGTGAGGCTCGCCGGCCCCGCTCCCACCGCGGCCACGCGCTTGCCGGTCGGCGGCGCAGCCTGCGGGACGTAGGCGTTCTCGTGCCCGGCGTCCCAGTCGGCGGCGAACCGCTTGAGGTAGTCGATGCCGACCGGGCCCTCGAGGGCGCTGCGCCGGCACTCCTTCTCGCACGGCCGCGGGCACACGCGCCCGATCGAGAGCGGGAACGGGTTGACCTTCTTGACGAGCTTCGCCGCCTCGCGGTACTGCCCCTGCGCGATGAGCGCGATGTAGCCCTGGACGTCCACGCTCGCGGGGCACTCGGCCTGGCACGGCGCGACGCAGTCGCCGCGGTGGTTGGAGAGCAGAAGCTCGAGGGCCATCGTCCGCACGGCGCGAACGTCGTCCGTGTCGGTCCACACCCTCATGCCGGGGGCGACGCGCGTGGCACACGACGGGACGTAGCGGCGCAGGCCCTCGACGCGGACGACGCAGAGCCAGCACGACCCGAACGGCTCGAGCTGCGGGTCCTGGCACAGCGTCGGGATCTCGACGCCGTGCGCCCGCGCCGCGTCGAGGATCGTCGCGCCGGCATCGACGGAGACCTCGTTCCCGTTCAGCGTGATCGTCGTGGATGCCACCCGGGTCCCTTCGTGGACGCCGCCCCGCCGGGGCGCGCGTCAGCGCACGGTGATCGCGTCGAACCGGCAGACCTGCCGGCAGGCGTCGCACTTCGTGCAGAGGTCCTGGTTGATGGAGTGCGGCTTCTTCCGCTCGCCCGTGACGGCCCCGGCCGGGCAGGCGCGCGCGCAGAGCGTGCAGCCCGTGCACGCGGCCGCGTCCACCTCCCAGGTGAGAAGCGGGCGGCAGGCGAGCGCCGGGCACTTCCTGTCCCGGATGTGCGCGTCGTACTCAGCGCGGAAGTACTTGATGGTCGTGAGCACCGGGTTCGGCGCCGACTGCCCGAGGCCGCACAGCGACGACGACACGATCTTCTCCCCGAGCTCCTGGAGCCGCTCGACGTCGCCCTCGCGGCCGTTGCCCTCGCAGATCCTGTTCAGGATCTCGAGCATGCGCTTCGTGCCGATCCGGCAGAACGTGCACTTGCCGCAGCTCTCGTCCTGCGTGAAGTTGAGGAAGAACCGCGCGATGTCCACCATGCAGGTCCGGTCGTCCATGACGACCATGCCGCCGGAGCCCATGATGGCGCCGGTCTGCACGACCGACTCGTAGTCCACGGGGATGTCGATGAACTCCTCGGGGATGCACCCGCCCGACGGCCCGCCGAGCTGCACGGCCTTGAACGCGTGGCCGCCCGGCACGCCGCCGCCCACGTCGTTGATGACCTCGCGCAGCGTGATGCCCATCGGGACCTCGACGAGCCCGCCGCGGGCGATCTTCCCGGCCAGCGCGAAGACCTTCGTGCCCTTGCTCTTCTCGGTGCCGTACGCGGCGAACGCCGCGGCGCCGTGCGCGATGATCCACGGCACGTTCGCGTACGTCTCGACGTTGTTGATGTTCGTCGGCCGTCCCCACAGGCCCTTGGCCGCGGGGTACGGCGGACGGATCCGGGGCATGCCGCGTCTGCCCTCGACCGACGCGATGAGCGCCGTCTCCTCGCCGCAGACGAAGGCGCCCGCGCCTTCCTTGATGTGCACGTGAAGGGAGTGCCCGGTGCCGAGGACGCGCTCGCCGAGGAACCCGCGCTTCTCGGCGTCGGCGATGGCGATCGCGAGGCGCTTGACGGCGAGGGGGTACTCCGCGCGAACGTAGATGGTGCCCTCGTCCGCCCCGATGGCGTACGCGGCGACGGCAAGCCCCTCGAGCACGGAGTGCGGGTCGCCCTCGAGGACGCTCCGGTCCATGAACGCCCCGGGGTCGCCCTCGTCCGCGTTCACGATGACGAACTTCTTCGTTCCCGGCGCCTTGCGCGCCAGCTCCCACTTCATCCCGGTCGGAAACCCCGCGCCGCCCCGCCCGCGCAGCCCGGAGTCCTTCACCTCGGCGATGACCTGCTCCGGGGTCATCGCGCGGACGGCCTTCGCCAGGGCGTCGTAGCCGCCGGCGGCGACGTACTCGTCGATGGACTCGGGGTCGATGACCCCGCAGTTGCGGAGCACGAGCCTGACCTGCCGCGCGTAGTACGCCTCGTCGGGAAGCGTCCGGTCCTCCGCGCGCACGAGGAGCTCCGCGACCGGGCGACCGCCGATCACGTGTTCCTCGATGATGCGCGCGGCGTGCTCGGGCTTCACGCCGCCGTAGGTGCAGCGGGCCCCGCCCGGGAGCGCGACGTCCACGATCGGCTCCCGGTAGCACATCCCGACGCACCCCGTGCGCCGCAGCCGCGCCCCGATGCGGCGCGCCTCGATCTCGCGCGCGAGCGCCGCGTGCACGTCCGCCGCGCCGGCGGCCACGCCGCAGCTCGACAGCCCGACGGTGATCTCCGGAACCGACACTGCCGCTCCCATCCGAGCCTCCGGGAGAACTGCCAGGCTACTTCCCCCGCTTCCTCACGACCTTCCGCGCCGCCTCCGGGGTGAGCCGGCCGTACGTGCCCTCCTCGATCATCATCACGGGGGCGAGGCTGCAGCACCCGAGGCATGCGACCGACGAGACCGTGTACTCGCCGTCCGCGGTCGTGCCCCCGTCCTTCACGGCGAGCTCGTCGCACAGCGCCTCGGTGATCGCCGTCGCGCCCTGCACGTGGCACGCGGTGCCGTGGCAGACTTTGATGATGCGCCTGCCGACCGGCTCGAGCCTGAACTGCGAGTAGAAGCTCGCGACCCCGTGGACCTGCGCCGCCGGAACGCCCGCGCGCTCGCCGATCCGGGCGAGGACGGCCGGCGGCAGGTAGCCCACGCGCGCCTGGACGTCCTGGAGGATCGGGATGAGCGACCCGGGGGCGGTGCCGCGCGCCGCGACGACCTCGTCCACGACGGCAAGGCGCTCGGCATCAACGCAGGCGCAGTCTCTGCGCTCCATCGGATCTCCCTCGACCCCGCTACGGCATGACCGTCCGCGGGCAGTCCCCGAAGTAGATCGCCGACTCGTGCGCGACCCGCTCGGGCGAGTCGGACGCGTGGACGGCATTCTCGCTCTTGCTCTTCCCGTGCTTCGCGCGGATCGTCCCCGGCGCCGCCTCGGCCGGGTCGGTGGCGCCCACGAGCCTGCGCAGCGCCGCAACGGCGTCGGGGGCCTCGAGCATCACCGCGACGGCGGGGCCGGAGCAGATGAGCGCGACGAGACCGTCGAAGAAGTGCTTGCCCGCGTGGACGTCGTACATCACGGCCGCTTCCTCGCGCGTCAGCCGGCGCATGGCGATCCCGACGATCGTGAAGCCGGCGCGCTCCACCATCGCGAGCACCTCTCCCGTCGCGCCCTCGCGCACCGCGTGCGGCTTGACGACCATGAACGTCCTATCCACGGCTTCCCCCCCGCCTGAGCTCGATGACCGCGTCCCTGCCGAGCGAGAGCGCCTTCTCGTTCGCGGCCTCGGTGCCCTTCGGCACGCGCGCGAGCACCGCGCTTCGGATGGAGTCCCACGCGACGACGCCCGTGACCTCGGCGACGGCGCCGAGCGCGATGACGTTGGCGAAGAGCGCGCGCCCGCAGCCGTCGATGGCCAGCTTCGTGAACGGGATCCGCACGGCGTCCGGGGACTCGATGCGCTCGACGAGGTAGGAGTCCACGAGCAGCGTTCCGCCTTCCCTGAGGCTCGGCCCGTACTCGTCGAGCGCGGCCTGCGTCATCGCGAGCAGAACGTCCACGCGCGTCGCCTTCGGGTAGTCGATCTCCTCGTCGGAGATCACGACGTCGGTCTTGCTCTTCCCGCCGCGCGCCTCCGGGCCGTAGCTCTCCGTCTGCACGGCGTTCCGGCCCTCGTGGACCGTCGCGGCCTCGGCCAGAAGCCGCCCGGCGAGCATGAGCCCCTGCCCGCCCGACCCGGAGAGTCTCACCTCGAATCTCCCGCCGCTTCCATCCTCCACGCGTCGCTCCCGCGCGGGCCCCGCGGCCGTGTCCGCCGCCGGGCCGCCGCGCCCCTACGCCTTCTTGCGGTACGCCTTCAGCCGGTACGCCGTCTCGTCGTACGTCTCGAGGGTCCGCCGGACGCCCGCGACGACCTCGGGGGTCGCCGCCAGCTTCTCGGCGAGCGCGTCGTAGACCGTGATGAACTCCGGGAGCTCCCGCTCCTGGATCACGCCGCGCACGAACTTGCCTTCGAGCTCGGCGGGCGACATCTTCGCCGCCTCGGCCACGGTGACCGAGCCCTCCTTCATCGCCTGCAGCATCGCCACCGGCGACGTGAGCTTGTTGAGCCGCCCGTAGCTCGTGTAGCAGTTCGCCACGACCTCGACGACCGAGAAGCCCTTGTGACGCATCGCCCGCTCAATGAGCTTGTCCAGCTCGCGGACGTGGTAGACGGAGCTCCTGGCGACGAAGGTGGCACCCGCGCCGACCGCGAGGCCGGCGACGTCGAAGTCGTGCTCGACGTTGCCGTACGGCGCGGTCGTCCCGCGCCTTCCGTGCGGGGTCGTCGGCGAGTACTGCCCCCCGGTCATCCCGTAGATGGCGTTGTTCACGACGATCGCGGTCATGTCGATGTTGCGACGGCAGGAGTGGATGAAGTGGTTCCCGCCGATGGCCACCGCGTCGCCGTCCCCCATGACGGTGATCACGCGGAGCTTGGGCTTCGCGAGCTTGAGCCCGGTGGCGAACGCCAGGGCGCGCCCGTGGGTCGTGTGGAGCGTGTTGAAGTCCACGTAGGCCGGAAGCCGCCCCGTGCACCCGATGCCCGAGACGACGGCGAGGTCGTTCTTCTCGACGCCCATCCTCGCGATGGCGCGGATCATCGCGCCCATCACGATGCCGAGCCCGCACCCCGCGCACCACACCGTGGGGAGCTTCTTGTTCGACCTCAGGTAGGTCCGCACCGTCTCCATGACCTGGCTCATCGTCCGGCCTCCCTGAGCGCGAACGCCGTGATCTCGCCCGGGTCGAAGAGGTTCCCGTCGACGCGCCCGACGTGTCGCACGGGCACGGCCCCGCAGAGGGCCCGCTCGACCTCGAGCACGAGCTGCCCGAGGTTCATCTCGGGAACCACCACGAGCCGGAGCCGCGGGGCGAGCTCGCGGAGCCGCTTCTGCGAGAACGGCCAGATGGTCCTCGGGCGGAGGAGCCCCGCGCGCACGCCGGCGCGGCGCAGCTCGCGCACCGAGGCCTTCGCCACGCGCGAGGTCGAGCCGTACGCGACCAAGAGGACGTCGGCGTCCTCCAGCATGAACTCCTCGTACGACGCAAGCTCGTCCACGCGGGACTCGACCTTGGACACGATGCGACGGATGTTGTCGTCCACCTCGCGCGGGACCATCGTCGGGAAACCGTGGGGGTCGTGCGTGAGGCCGGTCACGTGGAAGCGATACTCCCCGCCGAACGCCGCGAGGGGCGGCACGCCGTCGCCGGACGCGCCGAACGGACAGTAGTCGGCGAGGCCGGCGGCGGGGCGCGGGCGGGACGCCATGCCGCAGTCCGCGGGCCCCAGCAGACTCGCGTTCTCCCGCATGTGCGCCACGACCTCGTCCATCAGCAGAACGACCGGAGTGCGGTACCGCTCGGCGAGGCTCACGCACTCGATGGTCATCGTGAAGCACTCGAGGACCGTCGTCGGCGAGAGCGCGATGATCGAGTGGTCCCCGTGCGTCCCCCACCGCGTCTGCATCACGTCCATCTGCGCCGGCTGCGTCGGGAGACCCGTCGAAGGCCCCGCGCGCTGTACGTTGACGATGACGCAGGGGACCTCCGCGATGCACGCGAAGCCGATATTCTCTTGCATGAGGGAGAAGCCCGGCCCCGACGTTGCCGTCATCGCCTTGGCGCCGCCGAGCGACGCGCCGATGACCGCGGCCATCGACGCGATCTCGTCCTCCATCTGGATGAAGCGCCCCCCGACGAGCGGAAGGCTCTCCGAGAGGAACTCCGCGATCTCCGACGACGGCGTGATCGGGTAGCCCGCGAAGAGGTCCACGCCCGCCGCGAGCGCGCCGAGCGCGCAGGCCTCGTTCCCCTGGAGGAAGATCACCTTCCTCCTCCCGATCTGCACGCTCACCTGTCGCCGTCCTTCGGGGCCTTCTCGCCCTTCTCGCCGCCGGCCTTCTTCCGCTCCTTGTGGACCGTGATGGCCATGTCGGGACACATCATCTCGCACAGCCCGCAGACGATGCACTTGTCCGGGTTCGTGACGAGGGGACGGCCGGACCTGCTCGCCGTGAACACGCCCGCGGGACAGAAGGCGACGCAGATGCCGCACGACTTGCACCAGGGCGCGTAGATGAAGATCTCGTCGCTCGGATGCGCGTCGCGCGCGGGGTAGTTCCAGGCCCGCTTCGGAACCCGCTCCTCCGGCTCTCCGCTCATGCTCGTCTCCCGAGTGCCTCTCGGACGAGGTCGGGGATCTCGCTCGGCCGGTCGGCGACGGGAACGCCCGCCGCCCGCAGGGCCTCGATCTTCTCCTTCGCCGTGCCCTTCCCGCCCGCGATGATGGCCCCCGCGTGCCCCATCCGCTTGTCGGCCGGAGCCGTCCGTCCCGCGATGAAGCTCACGAGGGGCTTCCTCATCTTCGCCCTGATGAACGCCGCGGCCTCCTCCTCGTCGGTCCCGCCGATCTCGCCGATGAGGACGACCGCCGCGGTCTCCGGGTCGGCCTCGAACGCCGCGAGGGCGTCGATGAAGTTCGTGCCGATGATGGGGTCGCCGCCGATGCCGATGACCGTGGACTGCCCGATGCCGCGGCGGCGGAGCTGGTCCACGACCTCGTAGGTGAGCGTGCCGCTTCGCGACACGACGCCCACCTCTCCTGGCGAGTGGATGGAGCCGGGCATGATGCCGAGCTTCGACTTCCCGGGGCTGATGATGCCCGGGCAGTTGGGGCCGATCATGCGGGCGCCGGCCGCTCGGACGCGCCCGTAGAGCCGCGCCGCGTCGAGCACCGGAATGCCCTCGCTCACCGCGACGATGAGCCCGATGCCGGCGTCCACCGCCTCGGCGATGGCGCCGACCGCGAAGCGCGCCGGCACGAACACGATCGTCGCGTCGGCGCCCGTGTTCGCGACCGCGTCCTTCACGGTGTCGAAGACGGGAACGCCCTCCGCCGCGCGGCCGCCCTTTCCCGGCGTGACGCCCGCGACGACCTTCGTGCCGTACTCGATCATCGCCTTCGTGTGGAAGAGGCCGTCGCGGCCGGTGATGCCCTGGACGCACACGCGCGACTCCGCGTCGAGGAAGATGCTCACGCGGCCCTCCTTGCGAGCGCGACAGCCTTCTGTACCGCGTCGTCCATGGTCTCCGCCGTCACGAGCTCGTGCTCGGCGAGGATCTCCCTCGCGCGCGCCTCGTTCGTGCCCGTGAGGCGCGCGACGATGGGAACCGGCGCGGGCCGCGAGGCCAGCGCCCGGACGAGCCCGTTCGCCACGTCGTCGCAGCGCGTGATCCCGCCGAAGATGTTGATGAGCACGGCGCGGACGTTGCCGTCGCCGGTGATGATGTCGAGCGCAGCCATGACCTTCTCGGGGCTCGAGCTCCCGCCGATGTCGAGGAAGTTCGCCGGCTCGCCTCCGTAGTACTTGATGAGGTCCATGGTGGTCATCGCGAGTCCGGCGCCGTTCACGAGGCACCCGACGTTTCCGTCGAGCTTGACGTACGACAGACCGGCCTCGCGCGCGAGGGCCTCCGCGCGCGTCTCGCCGGAGGGGTCGCGGAGCGCCTCGATGTCCGGGTGGCGGAAGAGCGCGTTGTCGTCGATGTTCATCTTCGCGTCGACGGCCCACACCTCGCCGGACGGCGTGACGACGAGCGGGTTGATCTCGGCGAGCGAGCAGTCGGCGCCAACGAAGGCCTCGTACAGCTTCGACAGGACGTCCGCCACGGCGGCGGCCTGCGCCGCGCGCTCCTCGACGACCGACGCGAGACGGGAAGCCTCGGCGGGCGCAAGGCCCCTCTCCGGGTCGACGGGGACCTTCACGATCTTCTCGGGGGTCGTCCGCGCGACCTCCTCGATGTCGACGCCGCCGGCCGCGCTCACCATGATGACGGGCCGCTTCGAGGCGCGGTCCACCACGATGCCCGCGTAGTACTCCCGCTCGATGTCCACCGCGCCGGCCACGAGCACGCGCCGGACGGTGAGGCCCTTGATCTCCATGCCGAGGATGGCGGCGGCCTTCGCCTTCGCCTCCGCGGGGTCCTTCGCGAGCTTGACGCCGCCGGCCTTCCCGCGGCCGCCGGCGTGCACCTGGGCCTTGACGACGACGAGGCCGCCGATGCGCGCGGCCGCGCGCCCCGCTTCCTCGGCGTCCGACACGACCTCGTGCGCGGGGACCGGCACGCCGTGCCGTCTGAGGATGTCCCTGGCCTGGTGCTCGTGGATCTTCAACCGGTTCTCCCCCTGGGCGAGGCGTCTGCGGCGGGCCAGGCAACGGCCCCCGCGGAGACGCCGCTACAGGACTCTCGCGAGCGCGTCCTCAAGGTCCGGCTTGCCCGACACCCTGAGGTCGTAGCGCACGCGCACGGCCGGCTTGTTGATGGTGATCACGCGCCTGAGGTCGATGGGCGTGCCGATGACCACGACGTCGCAGTCCACCGCGTTGACGGTCTTCTCGAGGTCTGCGATCTGCTCCGCGCTGTACCCGGCCGCCGGGAGCACCGCTCCCACGTGCGGGTACTGCTCGAACAGCGCCTTGATCCTGCCCACCGCGTGCGGCCTCGCCTCGACGGGCGTCGCGCCCGCTGCCTTCGCGGCCACCGCGCCCGCCCCGAACGTCATGCCGCCGTGGGTGAGCGTCGGCCCGTCCTCGACGACGAGCACGCGCTTCCCGCGCAGGTCGATCCCGTTCTCGAACGCGACGGGCGACTCGCCGTGGACGATCATCGCGCCCGGGTTCACCGACCGCACGTTCTCCACGAGGCGGGCGATGTCCTCCCGCCTGGCCGTGTCCTCCTTGTTGATGAGCACGACGTCGGCCATGCGGAGGTTCTGCTCGCCCGGGTAGTAGGTGAGCTCGTGGCCTACGCGGTGGGGGTCCGCGACGACGATCAGCACGTCGGGCGTGTAGAAGGACGCGTCGTTGTTGCCGCCGTCCCAGAGGATGACGTCCGCCTCCTTCTCCGCCTCCTCGAGGATCTTCCCGTAATCGACGCCGGCGTACACGACGGAGCCCATCGCGATGTGGGGCTCGTACTCCTCCATCTCCTCGATGGTGCATCGGTGCCGGACCATGTCGTCGTACTCGGCGAAGCGCTGGCAGACCTGGACCCTGAGGTCGCCGTAGGGCATCGGGTGCCGCACGACGACGACGCGCTTGCCCCTCGCGGTCAGAAGCTCCGCGACGCTGCGGGTCGTCTGGCTCTTCCCGCTCCCCGTGCGGACGGCGCACACGGCGACGACCGGCTTCCTCGAGTCGAGCATCGTCTGCTCGGCGCCGAGGAGCGTGAAGTCGGCACCCAGCGCGTTCGTGAGCGACGCCCTATGCATGACGTACTCGTGCGACACGTCGCTGTAGGCGAACACGATCTCGTCAACGCACCGCTCGGCGACGATCGTCGGGAGGTCGACCTCCGCCAGGATGGGGATGCCGTCGGGGTAGAGCGGCCCGGCGAGCTCGGCCGGGTAGGCGCGTCCCGCGATGTCGGGAATCTGCGTCGCGGTGAACGCCACGACCTCGCAGTCGGCCCGCTCCCTGTAGACCAGGTTGAAGTTGTGGAAGTCCCTTCCGGCAGCTCCCATGATGACGATCCGTCGCTTCGGCATCCGCCCTCCCCCGACGGCAGCAGGCCGCGATTGGTCCACCCGGCCGCGCCGGGCGCGTCGAACCCCCCTCGGGGCTCTTCGTGAGCGCCCCTTCAGGGGGTTCCGTCCATCCCCTACGACCCTCTCGGGCTCACATCGGAGCAGCCATGATACAGCGAGGAGGGTCACTCTGTCCACTAGCGAAGGCAGCGTGGCCCGAGGGCGAGGATCCGCTCGATGATCGACCGGGTCGACCTGCCGGGGAGCTCCTCCAGCGCCTCGACGCGCCCCCCGCGGCCCTTCACGATGTCCGCCCCGACAATGGTCTGTTCGGCATAGCCGGCCCCCTTCACGAGGACGTCCGGCTGCACGGCGCCGATGAGCTCGTAGGGCGTTTCCTCGTCGAAGAGGCACACGAGGTCCACCGAGGCCACCGCGGCCACGACCGCTGCCCGGTCGTCCTCGGGGACGATCGGCCGCCCCTCGCCCTTGCGCAGCTCCCGGACGGACCGGTCCGTGTTGACGCCGACGACGAGCACGTCGCCCAGCGCCTTCGCGCGCGACAGGTAGTCGGTGTGTCCCCTGTGCAGGATGTCGAAGCAGCCGTTGGTGAAGACGACCGTGAGGCCGCGCGCCCGCGCGTCCGCCGCGGCGGCCGCTGCCTCCTCACGCCCGACGACGCGCCCCACCGGTCCCCTCCCGAAGCTCGGCGAATGACCGCGCGATCTCGTCCACGGTCGCCGACGCCGTGCCGACCTCTCTGATGACCACCCCCGCAGCGTGGTTCGCGATGATGGCCGCCTCGACCATCGTGGCGCCCGCGGCGAGCGAGACGGCCATGGCGCTCACGACGGTGTCCCCCGCCCCCGTCACGTCGAACACCTCGCGGGCCACGGTCGGCAGGTCCACGCGCTCTCCGCCCTTCAGGAAGAGCGACATCCCGTGCTCCCCGCGCGTGATGACGACGCACGCCGCGTCCAGCGAGCGCTGAAGCTCCCAGCCGACGCGCGCGAGGGACTCGTCGTCGGTGATGCGCACGCCGACGGCGTTGCCCGCTTCCTTCTGGTTCGGCGTGATCGCCGTCACCCGCCTGTAGCTGGGGAAGTGCGACTCCTTGGGATCCACGCAGACCTTCCTGCCCTTCGAGAGCGCCGCCGAAAGGGCCGCGGCGAGGCTCGCCTGCGTGACGACCCCCTTGCCGTAGTCCGAGATGACGAGGACGTCGCAGGCGTCGATCGCGCTCTCCAGGCCGTCGCGGATCGCGGCATCGTGCGGCGGGCCGACCTCGCGCGCGTCCTCCCGGTCGGCGCGCACGATCTGCTGGCTGTGGGCGATGAGGCGCGTCTTCGTCGTCGTCACCCGCCCGGGCACGGACACCACGCGGGACGCGTCCACGCCCCTCGTCCGCAGGAGCGACAGGAGCTCACGGCCGCCGTCGTCCTCCCCCACGGCCCCGACGAGCAGCGCCGAACCACCCAGCGACACGACGTTCTCGGCAACGTTGGCGGCGCCGCCGAAGCGCACGCTCTCCTCACGGACGTCGAGCACGGGCACGGGCGCCTCGGGAGAGATGCGCTCGACGCTGCCCCAGACGTACCGGTCGAGCATGAGGTCGCCGAACACTGCGACCCTCCGCCCCGGAAACGCGTTCAGGATCGTCCCAAGCCTCGGGGACTCGATGCTGTTCACAGGCCCTCCCACACGCCGCGGCGCGGGCGTCGCGCTCGCGCGTGAAGCGCCGCGGATGCTAGACCAGGCCGCGAGCCCAAGTCAAGGGCAAGGGCCCCGGACGCGCCGCGGCCGACCCCGAGGGGCCGGCCGCGCTCCACGCCGAACGCCCTGCCGGAACACAATCACGGCTGGGTGAGCTTGACCCGCTCGATCCTCCTCCGACGGCGCGGCTTCCTCTTGGGGTGCTTCGGGACCATGAGGTCCGGATACGCGTTGTGCAGCGCCTGGATCGAGGAGCCGGAGAAGCAGCCGGTGAGCATCCCGCCGAGCCCGTGCTCGCGAAACAGGTGGTAGGTCACGTCCTGGAAGACCCTGTCCTTCGAGACGCCGAGCTTCTCCTCGCAGAGCCACCGCGTGGCCCGCCGAGCGTTCTCGAGCCCGGGAGCGCCCTGCCAGAAGTTCTTCGGGACGTTGCGGAACTCCCAGGGATGGAACCGCCCCGGATACGCGTTCTCGATCGCCTTGAAGAACGAGCCCCGGAAGCACACCGACAGCATGCCTCTCAGGTTGTACTTGCCGAAGGTCGTCGCGGAGACGCGCTGAGGGATGTCGTCCTGGGTCACGCCCTCGACCCGCTCGATCATCCAGCGCGTCGCCTCGGCGGCCAGCGTCAGCCGCTCCGGTCCCTGCCACATGCCCTTGACGTTGAACTGCCACTTGTGGAACATGCCCGGGTAGGCGTTGTCGATCGCCTTGTACGGCGACCAGTCGAAGCAGCTCCCCAGCATCCACGTGAGACCGTTGTCGTAGAAGAGCTTCTTGTGGATCGCGCGCGGGATCTCCTGGACCTTGATCCCCAGCTTCTCCTCGAGCAGGTACCTCGTGATGATCGCAGCCCGCGCGCGGCCCGCTCCCCCGTTGAAGAAGTTGTTGGGGAAGCGCCTTCTCCGACCCGCGAACACGTCCTCGTACGTCTCGATGATCCCGACCCGTTCCAGGTCGGGCACGGCTCCTCCCGAGTCCAGCTTTTTCAGCTCCGCAACCATAGCTCCTCCCGTCTACAGCACGGACAACTGACAAAGCTGTCGCCGTCTCGAAGATGCGCGTTGTCCCCGTTCACAACTTGTTACACTTGTCAACTACGGGTCCCGAACATATCACCCCGCTCCGAAGCTGTCAAGCGGATTTCTGTCAAACCGGACGTAGTCGCGTTTCCGCGCCTCCATCGCTCGCGTCCGGGATCCCAGCGATGGCGGAACAGGCACGCCGGGTGCAGTAGGACGACCGGCCTGTGCCGAGCCGGCGGCCAGAAACCCCTTGACACCGGAGAGGGTCGTCCTTATCTTTGCGCAACCGTAGCCGGACGGGGCCGCTTCTAGGGGGGTCCCGCAGCGAAGGAGCCTATGGCGGACCAGAAGCAGCAGATCAGCATCGAGCTCCCCGACGAGCTCGCGGAGGGTACCTACGCCAACTTCGCGGTCATCACGCACTCGCCGGCCGAGTTCGTCATGGACTTCATCAGGGTCCTCCCCGGCACGAAGAAGAGCCGGGTACACGCCAGGATCATCATGGCCCCCCAGAACGCCAAGGCCCTGCTCAGGGCCATCGAGGAGAACATCCGGCGGTACGAGGAGCGCCACGGGGAGATCAGGACGGCGGGCAAGGAAGAGCCCGGCAAGCAGATAGGGTTCCAGTAGGGCGCCGGAAGCCTCGCGCGAAGGAGGTAGCCGGAGAGGCCAGGGACGGGCCCGCCGGGAACGCCGGCGGCGGCAAGGGAAGGCAAGACAGACCCGTTACAGGAGACCCGGGGGCCCGGTGTCCCCGAGATCGCAAGGGAGGTGAATCCAGAAGACCAAACCGGACTTTCGGGGAAGTTCCTTTGGTTGGGACGCAGGTTGTTACCAATGCCACAAGGGGGTTTGGAGATGAGAAGCACTCTGTGTGCCGTGATCGTCCTCGCGCTGGTCGGCATGGCCTCGACGGCCGGTGCCTACGACTTCCTGTACAGCGGCGACAAGGCCGCCACGCACGACCAGGGCGCCTTCGGCATCAACGTCGGCCTCTGGTACTTCATGGCCGACAAGGTCTACGACAGCGAGGGCGAGAGCCAGGACCTCGACGCCGACTGGACGGCCATGTACTTCCCGATGAACTTCTACTACGCCGTCATGGACCAGATGGAGATCGGCGTGAAGCCGAACTTCCAGATGCTCAAGCTGAAGGCTCCCGACGATATGCGCACTGAGGACGAGATCACGGGCACCGGCCTCGGCGACACGTGGATCTACGCGAAGTACATGTTCATGCCTGAGCCGATGATGACCGCGCGTCTCGGCCTCAAGATCGCCACCGGCAACTCCGAGCCTGAGGAGGACGAGATCGGCACCAGCGAAGGCCAGATGGACATCGACGGCGCGCTGATGGTCGGGATGCCCGCCGGCCCGGGCGTGTTCGACGTGGCCCTCGGGTACAGGTACAGGCTGGAGAACAGCGATACCAAGTGCACCCCGGGCAGTGAGATCCACTTCTGCGCCGGCTACGCCTATCCGATGAGCGACATGCTCGCCCTCAAGATCGCCGCCGACGGCTACTTCGGCAGCGACGACAAGTCCGACCCTGAGGACCCGTCCGACGAGGATTCGGGTCGCAACGTCGTCTACATCAACCCCGGCATCGACTACACGATGGCCAACGGCATGACCCTGGGCGCCGACTTCCACTACCCGCTCATGGGCAAGAACGTCCCGGCGGAGTGGGGCCTTGGTCTGTATTTCGGCTGGGGCAAGTAGATCGGATCGAGAATCTGCAGGTCGAAAGAGAGAGCCGCCCGCGAGGGCGGCTCTCTTCTTTGAGCGGATGTCCCCGCGCGGCGGGCGGCGGCGCGCTCGCGAAGAGGCGCGCCTCAGCCTCAGGTGTCGCGGCTTCCGTCGCGCCTCGTCTTCCACCTGCGGTGCATCCAGAAGTAGTGATCCGGGTGACGGCGGATGAACTCCTCGAAGACGCGCGTGTAGCCCTGCGTGAGGAGTCTCGCCGCGTCGTCGGGCGCCGTGCCTGCCGGGGGCGCCGGGATGCGCGGGGCGATGACGAGCTCGTGGCGTCCGCGCGGGTGCCTGACGGCCACCCCTGGAAGGAGCGGTGCGCCCGCGGCGAGCGCGAACCGCGCGGGCCCGTACGGCGTCGAGGCCGGCCGCCCGAGGAACTCCACGAAGATGCCCGTCCTCCCGGCATCCTGGTCGGACAGCATGGCGACGATCCTGTTCGCCCGAAGGGCCCGGAAGACGCCCCTCAGACTCCGGCTCAGGGGAACGGTCTCCACCCCGAGGCCCTGCCGGAGCCGGTTCATGAGGCCGTCCACCAGCGTGTTGTGCTGCTCCCCGACGAGGAACGAGACGGGGTAGCCCGTTGCGGCGAGGGTCGCCGCGACCTCCCAGTTGCCGAAGTGCGCGGCGACGAGGATCGCGCCCTTCCCGCCGGCGAGGGCATCCTTCAGGTGCTCCTCCCCCGTCACGCTCACGGTCGCCTCGATGGCCCGCTTCGTGAGCCTCGGGAACCGCGCGTACTCGAAGGTCATGCGCCCGAAGTTGCGGTAGGCCTCGCGGGCGATGCGCTCGACCTCACGCTGCGGCATGCCGGGGCCGAGCGCCTCGGCGATCTGTCGCGTCGCCACGCCCCGCCGCGCGCGAACGACCGAGAATGCGAGGTCCCCCAGCGCGGCCCCGCTCTCCCGCGCGACCCCCGCCGGGAGCGCACAGATGACGGCCTGCGCCGCGCGAACCGCGGCGTACTCGAGACGGTGCGTCAGCGTCGGGTATCGCCGTCCGCTGCTGCCGCGAGCGCCAGCCATCACGCGAACCTCCTCGCCAGCCACGACAGCCTCACGCGAACGGCGTGCTCGGGGCACACCTCGTGGCAGCACAGGCACTCGACGCACGCCTTCCGCGACACGACCGGCGCGCCGTCCTTCATCGCGATCGCTCCGACCGGGCAGCTCCGCGCGCAGAGCCTGCACGCCTCTCCCCTGCAACCCCACGCCTTCGACATCTCGGGGCACACCCAGATCCAGGGCTCGAGCGCGCGGACGACGAAGTCCGGGATGAGGTTCATGAAGGCCGTGCGCGGGAGCGCGAAGCCCGAGAGGTCGAAGGACGACGGGTCCGCGCCGACCACCTCGATGTCCGCGAGGGCCGCCGCGCCGAGTCCCCGCTCGGCGGCGACGCGGAGCGTCGGGACGCTCCCCTCGCCGAGGCCCATCATCGCGGCCGCCACCGCGTCCACCGCGACGGCGTCCTCGCCGGCGAGGATCGCGCCCACCTGCCTCGGACGCCCGCCGGACGGGCCGTCGCCCTCCATCGCGACCACCGCGTCGAGCACGTTGAGCCGCGGCCGCACCAGGCAGTGCACGTCCACGATGTGACGCGCGAACGGGACCGGGCGCGGGGCGGCGCTGTGGAGCCTGCTCTTCAGGAAGCCGGGGATGACGCCGAACATGTTCTTCACACAGCCCGTGTACATCGTGAGCACGTGTGTCTTCATCTTCGCGATGTTGAGCACGGCGTCGGCCTCAAGCGCCGGCCGCGCGATCATGTAGGAGCGGAGCGCCCCGCGCACCTCGCGCGATCCGGAGGCCTCGAAGCAGACGAGCGGGACGCCCATCCGCTCGGAGAGCTCGAGCATGCCCGTGTTGCGCCAGACCCGCTCGACGCCTCGGATGGCGCCGCCGGGGCTGTCGCCGATCGACGGGACGCCCCCCGCGGCGCGGACGAGCGCCGCGACCGCGCCGACGATCTCCGGATGGGTCGTGATGGCCCGTTCGGGGGCCTTCGCGGAGAGCAGGTTGGGCTTGAGGAGCACGCGCTCGCCGGGGCGCACGAAGCGCGACATGCCCCCGAGAAGCTCGACGGCCTCGGCCACGGCGCGGCCGACGCGCTCCGGGTCGTAGTCCGCGCACCGGACGACGGCGACGCGCGCCCGTGTCCCGCCCATCGGCATCCTCCGCGCGCGGGCCGCCGCCGACCCCGCGAGCACCTGTCACCGGCGGCCGCGCACGTACCTCCCGCCCGGCGCCGGCGACGCAAGACCCTCGAGCTCGAGCGCGAGCAGGCACGACAGCACGCGCTCGACAGGCTCGCCGAGCCTCACAGCGATCTCGCCGGGCGAGAGCGGCGTCATCGAGAGGGCCGCTGCCACACGCCCGGCCGGCCCACCGACCGCCGGCGCGCTCCCAGCTTCCGCCCCACTCCCCGCGGACCGCGCGCGCTCCGCCGCTCCCGCCCGCCCGAACGGCCCCCACGCCGCGTCGAGCTCGTCGAGCACGTCCTCGACGCTCTCAACCAGTCGCGCGCCGCGCCGCAGAAGCCCGTGCGGCCCCCTCGACTGCGGCTCGTCCACCGGCCCGGGGACCGCGAAGACCTCCCGTCCCTGCTCGAGGGCCCGGGCGGCCGTGATCAGCGCGCCGCTCCTCGTGCCGGCCTCGACGACGACCACGCCGGCCGAAAGCCCCGAGATGATCCTGTTCCTCTGCGGAAACGCCGCCGGCCGCGCCTCCTGCATCGGCGAGAACTCGGAGACGACCGCGCCGCCGGACGTGGCGATCTCCGGCGCGAGCCCCGCGTTCTCGGGCGGGTACGGCTCGGCCGCAAGGCCACAGCCGAGCACCGCGACCGTTCGACCGCCGGCGTCCAGCGCCCCGCGATGCGCGGCGGTGTCGATGCCCCGGGCGAGCCCGCTCACGACGGCGAGCCCGGCCCTGACGAGGTCGGAGGCCAGAGCCCGCGCGAACGCCACGCCGCGCGGCGTCGGCGCGCGCGTCCCGACGATCGCGACCGCGGGGAGCAGCCCGGCCAGCGCAGCCCCCGCAACGAAGATCCCGATCGGCGCGCGGGCGATCTCGGCCAGCACCGCCGGGTAGTCCGGATCGCCGGGCACGGCGAACCTCGCGCCGGCGCGCGCCGCGTCCGCCAGGTCGGCAAGGTGCCGCCCCGAGGCGACGGTCGCCGCGATCGGCGACGCGATCTCCGCCGGCAACAGCGGCCCGGAGGCCGCCCGCCCGAGCGCCGCGTCAACGACGGCTCCGTGCGATCCGAAGACGCTCAGAAGCTCCGACGCGGTCGCCGGACCGATGCCCGGCGTGCACGCGATCGCCAGGGCCGCTTCCCTCTCCTCCACCGCTCCCCCCTCCCGGGCCCCGCCCCATGGACCGTCACGAAGCTCCGACGCTCTCGAGAAGCCCCCCGACCGCGTGCCGCAGTCTGTCGAGGCCCTCGCCCCTGAGCGCCGAGATCGCCAGCACCTCCTCCCCGCCGAACCGCGCGCGCGGCGTTCCGCCGGGGACGAGGTCCATCTTGTTCAGCACCACGATGCGCCGCTTCTCCGCCAGACCCTTGCCGTAGCTCGCGAGCTCGTTGACGAGCGTGTCGTAGTCGCCCGCGAGATCCTCGCTCGAGGCGTCCAGCAGGATGACGAGCACGCGGGTCCGCTCGACGTGCCTCAGGAACCGAAGCCCGAGCCCCTTGCCCTCGTGCGCGCCCTCGATGAGGCCGGGCAGGTCCGCCGCGACGAAGCTCCCGTCGTCGCCGTAGCGCACGAGCCCCAGCACCGGGCTCAGCGTCGTGAAGGGGTAGTCGCCGATCCTCGGCTTCGCCGACGAGATCCTCGAGAGCAGCGTGGACTTCCCCGCGTTCGGCAGCCCGACGATCCCGACGTCGGCGATGAGCTTGAGCTCGAGATCGATCGTCCGCTCCTCGCCGGGGACGCCGGGCTCGTGCCGCGTCGGCGCCTGCTCGATGGGCGTCGCGAAACGCGCGTTCCCGCGGCCCCCGCGGCCGCCCTTCGCCGCGACGACGCGCTTGCCCGGGGCGTCGAGGTCGGCAAGCACCTCGCCCGTGTCGCGGTCCTTGACGAGCGTGCCGACCGGCACCTTGAGCAGGATCCCCTCGCCGTCGCGCCCGGTCTTCGTCGCGCCGCTGCCGTGCCGGCCGCTCTCGGCCCGGTAGTGCCTCCTGTAGTGGAAGTCGACGAGCGTGGATCGCCCCTCGGACGCCTCGATGATGACGTCGCCGCCTCGGCCGCCGTCGCCGCCGCTCGGACCGCCGTGCGGCACGAACTTCTCGCGACGGAACGCCAGGCAGCCGTTCCCGCCGTTGCCCGCGCGCACCTGGATGGTCGCGGTGTCGATCAGCATGTGTGCCGGTCCGTGCCGCCTCCCCGCTCCCCCTCGGCCGCCCGGGGGGGGCCGGTCCACCAGGGGTTGGGTCGGTCGGTGAGGATCTTGTCGGGGTTCAGCGTCCCGCCCGGGTCGAGCGCGCGCTTCACGGCCCGCGTGAGGCCGAGCGCCGCCGGGCCGAGCTCGCTCGCAAGATGCTCGGCCTTCGTGATCCCGATCCCGTGCTCGCCGGAGAGCGTGCCTCCGAGCGCGAGCGCCGCCGCGAAGAGCCGCGACACCGCCGCCCGGGCGCGCGCCATCTGCTCGGGGTCGGAGCGCTCGACCATCACGTTGACGTGGAGGTTGCCGTCGCCGGCGTGACCGAACGCGAGGACCGACAGACCGAGCGACTCGCCGATCTCCCGCATGGCGCGCACGAACGCGGGGATCGCGCTCCGCGGCACGGCGATGTCCTCGTTGATCTTGCCGCCCGAGAGCCGCGCGAGCGCGGGGGACACCGACCGCCTGAGCTTCCAGATGTCGTCGCGCTCGGCCTGCGACGCCGCCTCGCGGAAAGCGGACGCGCCGTGCCGCACGGCCGCATCCCGCACGCGGCGCGCCGCCGCGGCGAACGCTGCCGGGTCACCCTCGAGCTCGACGAGGAGCGCGGCCTCGGGCACGGTCGCCGGCCGGGCGCCGCTCGCGTGCTCGAGCGCGCTCGCGAGGGTGCCGGCGTCCAGAAGCTCGAGCACGCTGACCGAAAGCCCCGAGGCGATCACCTCCGCGACGGTGCGCGCGGCGGCGTCGAGGGACGGGAACTCCACCCAGTACGTCGCGTACGCGGCCGGCCGCTCGACGAGCCGGAGCGCGACCTTCGTCACGACGGCGAGCGTGCCCTCGGAGCCCACGAGGATCGGGGCCGCGTCCCAGCCGCCCTCGCCCGCGCCGGCGAGGAGGCCGGTCGTGATCACCGTGCCGTCGGCGAGGACGCACTCGAGCCCGACGACGTAGTCGCGCGTGACGCCGTGCAACACGGTCCGCGGGCCGCCGGCGCCCTCGGCGACGTTGCCCCCGATCGTGGAGACCTTGAGGCTCGCAGGATCCGGCGGGTACGACAGCCCGAACGCCGCCGCCCGCGCGTCGACCTCCGCGTTGACGACGCCCGGCTCCACGACGGCCAGCCTGCGGGCCGGGTCGAGCAGCACCACGCGGTTCATCCTCTCGGTGGAGACGACCACGCCGCCGGCGACGGGCAGGCAGCCGCCCGTGTAGCCGGTGCCGGCCCCGCGGGCCACGACGGGGCAGCCGCGACGCGACGCGACACGGACGACCGCGGCCGCCTCCTCGGTCGACCGCGGCCACACGACGGCGTCCGGAAGCGCCCTGAGGTCCGTGGCGTCCATGGAGTAGCAGATGCGGTCCTCGAGCCGCGCCGACATCGAGCCGCCCGCCGCGCGTCGCAGCTCGGCAAGAAGCCGCGCGTCAACCGCGCCGCGTCCGTCCCTTCCCGCCACGCGTCGCCCTCCCCACCGTCCGCTTCCGCCTCGCCGCGAGCGCCCGCTCGACCGCCGGCGGCACGAGGCCGTCCACGCTTCCGCCCAGGAGCCCGACCTCCTTCACGACCGTCGAGTCGATGTACGTGAAGCGCTCGCTCGGCATGAGGAACACGGTCTCCACGTCGGCGGCCAATCGCCGGTTCATGAGCGCCATCTGGAACTCGTACTCGAAGTCCGAGACCTCGCGGAGCCCCCGGATGATCGCGACCGACTGAAGCCGCGCCGCGACGTCGACGAGAAGCCCCGAGAAGACGACGGCCTCGACGCCGTCCATGCCCTTCACGGCGTCGCGCACGAGCGCGAGACGCTCCCGCTCGGAGAACATCGGCGTCTTCGCCCGGCCCGTCCCGACGGCCACGACGATTCGGTCGAAGAGCTTCCGCGCCCTGCGGATGAGGTCGAGGTGCCCGTTGGTGATCGGATCGAACGTGCCTGGATAGAGAGCCGTTCTCACAGCGCCTCCCTCTCTCCTTCGCCCACACCGCGGAAGAAGCTCACCTCGGTGGAGCCGTAGCGCTCCGTCCGCTCGTGCACGAGCCCGCCTTCGCCTTCGTCCGGGCGGTCGCCGCTCGCGTGCTCGACGACGACGAGCGCTCCGGGCGCGAGCCCGTCCCACGGGCCCAGCCGGCCGAGCGCCTCGCCCGCCAGGCCGCTCCCGTACGGCGGGTCCACGAACACGAGATCGAATCGCGCCCGCCCGGCGCCCCGGCCGAGGAACCGCAGCGCGTCGCACGGGGCGACGACCGCGAGCCCGGCGATGCCGAGCGCCTCGAGGTTCCTCCGAAGCGCCGCGAGCGCCTCGCGGTCCCGCTCCACGAAGGTGACCGAGGCGGCCCCCCGGGAGAGGCACTCGATGCCGAGCGCCCCGGAGCCGGCGAACAGGTCCAGCACGCGCGCTCCATCGACGCGGTCGCCGAGGATGCCGAAGACGGACTCCCTCACGCGGTCGTACGTCGGCCGCACGAGCCGTCCGGCCGGGGCGTCGATCCGCCGTCCTCTGAGCCTGCCGGCGATGACCCTCATAGGCGCGGCCGCTAGTCCTCCTCCGCCCTGTCCGCCATCCCGTACCGCTGGAGCTTCCTGTACAGCGTGGATGGGTTGATGCCCAGAACGTCCGCCGCCTGCTTCTTCTTCCAGCCCGTCTCCTCGAGCGTCTGGATGAGGTAGCGCCGCTCGACCTCGTCGAGCGTGAGACCGGACACGCCGAGACCCGATTCCGCGGGCCCGGCAGCCGCCGCGCGCTTCCGGAGCCGCTCGGGGAAGATCGAGATGTTGAGGTCGGCCGCCGTGATGGTCTTGTCCCTCGCCAGGATGACGGCGCGCTCGATGACGTTCTCGAGCTCCCTCACGTTGCCCGGCCAGTCGTAGCCCACGAGGATCTCCATGGCGTCGTCGCTCACGCTCTTCGCCCCACCGGTGAACCGCTCGAGGAAGTGCCGGACCAGGAGCGGGACGTCGTCCCGACGCTCGCGCAGCGGCGGGATCCGGATCGGGATGACGTTGAGGCGGTAGTAGAGGTCCGCCCGGAACTTCCCCTCGCGAATGAGCTTCTCGAGCTCGGCGTTCGTCGCGGCGATGACGCGCACGTCCACCTGCGTCGGCTTGGTGCCTCCGACGGGCACCACCTCGCGCTCCTGAAGGACGCGCAGGAGCTTGACCTGGATGGCCGGCGACGTCTCGCTCACCTCGTCGAGGAAGAACGTGCCTCCCTCGGCGACGACGAAGAGCCCCCGCTTGTCGCGGATCGCTCCCGTGAACGATCCCTTCACGTGCCCGAAGAGCTCGCTCTCGAGCAGCGTCTCGGGCAGCGCGCCGCAGTTGATCGACACGAACCGGCCCTGCGCCCTCGCGCTGCGCGCGTGGACGGCCCGCGCGACGAGCTCCTTCCCCGTGCCGCTCTCCCCGTAGAGGAGCACCGTGCTCGACGTCCGCGCGACGCGGTCCACGATGTCGAACACCGAGGTCATCCCCTCGCTCGTGCCCACGATCGCGCGCTCGCCGCTCGGGTGGAGCGCCCGCTCGAGCTCGACGTTCTCCTCCTTGAGGCGCCGCATCTCGAGCGCGTTCCGCACGACCTGCTTGAGCTCGTCGTTCGAGACGGGTTTGAGAAGGTAGTAGAACGCTCCCAGGTTGAGCGCCTCGATCGCGGACTCCTGCGACGCGTGCCCCGTCACGATGATGACGGGAAGCGCCGGGTCCTGCTCCCTGATCGCCCCGAGGACCTCGATCCCGCTCATGCCCTTGAGCTGGATGTCGGTGATCACGACGTCGAAGGCCTCCTGCGACTGGACCCTCAGGGCCTTCTTCCCGTCCGCGGTCGCGACGACGTCGTAGCCCTCGCGCTCCAGCATCATCGAGAGGTACTCCCTGATGCTGTCCTCGTCGTCGACGATCAGTATGCGTCCCTGTGACATGAAGCCCCTCTCTCTGCGTTCGTGCCTTCGCGCCGCCGCGGGCGGCTCAGTGCGGGAGGTACACGACGAACCTGCTGCCGCGCCCGACCTCGCTGGCCAGCGCGATCCGGCCGCCGTGCGCGCGCACGATCTTGTCGACGATCGCAAGGCCGAGGCCCGTGCCGCCCTGCTTCGACGTGTCGAACGGCTGGAAGATCTGCGCGCGCCGCTCCGCGGCAATGCCCGACCCCGTGTCCTCGACGACGAGGGCCACCTCGGCCTCCGGGTCGCCCTCGAGCCCGTGCGACCGAAACTCCGCCCTCGGGACGGCGAGGATCCGGACGCGCCCGCGTCCCTCGATGGCCTCGAGCGCGTTCACCACGAGATTGAGAAGAACCCGCTTCATCTGCTCCGGGTTCGCGTGCCCCTCGACGCGGTCGGCCGCGCCCGTCTCGAGCGCGATGTCCGGGCGGTAGCTCGGGTGGTTCCTGGCCAGCGTCGCCACCTCGCCGACGAGCTCGTCCAGCCTGAGCCGCTGCCGCTCGCCGGACTCCATCCGACCGTAGAGCAGCACGTCGTTGACGAGCCGGTTCAGTCGGTCCACCTCCCGAGAGACCAGGTCAAAGAGCTTCGCGTCCTCCGCCGACGGGCGCGCGCTCTCGCGGAGCATGTCCACGGACCCCTTGATCACGTTGAGCGGGTTCCGGATCTCGTGAGCGAGCCCCGCCGCGAACTCGCCCAGCGCGGCGAGTCTCTCGTCGTGCCGGGACCTCTCCTCGAGCCTGCGCGCCTCGGTGAGGTCCTGGAACACGGCGATCACGCCCCGGTCCGCCCCGGCGTCGTCCCTGATCACCGAGGTCGTGAGCCCGACGGGCACGCTGCGGCCCCCGGGCTGCCTGACGAAGAACTCGGCGCGCGTCTCCGGCCGCCCCGCCTCGAGCGTCGAGGCAAGACGCTCGCAGAAGGCCGGGGCCTCGGCGAACGCCACGCGGTAGTCCCTCCCGACCACCTCGTCGGCCCTCATCCCAAGCACGTCCTCGCCCGCGCGGTTGAGCGCGACGACGCGGCCCTGCGCGTCGGCGATGATGACGCCGCTTCGGATGCTCGCGACGACGTTCGTCATCCTCAGGTTCGCGATCGAGAGCTGCGAGAGCGCGTGGGCCAGGTCCTTCTCGCCGACGGCCGCCCGCAGGCTGACCTGGCCCACGAGCGTGGCGACGAGCAGGAGCGAGACGACGAGCACCGTGACCTCGGCGAACGCCCCTGGCTGCATCAGGTACGCCCACGGCGCCGGGCCCGCGGGGATGAGCCCCAGGTACGTGAGCACGGCGAGCACGGCGATCGTGTTGCCGGCCCGGGAGCCGAGCCGCGTGGCGGCTGAGATGACCGGCACGAGGTAGAGCAGACGGAACGGGCTGTCGAGGCCGCCCGTGAAGCGCGCGAGGAGCGCGATGAGCCCGACGTCGACCGCGAACTGCGCGCCGATGAGGAGCGCGGCCGCGCGCCCGGTCCTCGCCCACAGGACCCAGGCGACAGAGATCGCGGTCGCCGCGAGCGCGATGGCGACGGGCGGACGGATCGGGATCGCGCCGCGCGACCCGACGGCGATGAGGACCACCATCACGGCGACGAGGAGACGCGCGGTGGCGATGGTCCTGTTGAGACGGGAGTTCTCCGTCACGTCCTGCCCTCCCCCGGCGCGGTTCCCGCCCCCGCGCCGCGCGACGAGTCCGCTCGGGAGCCGGCGACCGCGAAGGGCCGAAGACGCTCGAGCGTCTTCGGCCCGATGCCCTTCACGTCGAGCAGGTCCTCGAGCGAGCCAAGGCCGCCCCTGCGCTCGCGCAGCGCGACGATCGCCGCCGCCCTGGCCGGCCCGATGCCGGGAAGCGCCTCCAGTTCCTCGGCGGTCGCCCGGTTGACGTCGACGGGCCACGCCGGCGGCTCGGCGGCGGGAGCGACCGCGGCGACGCTGTCGGGGAGCGGTCCGCTCTCCGGGGCCATGAGCGACGGGTCGACGCGACGCGACGCCATCACCAGGGAGCCCACGGTCAGCGAGACCGCCAAGAACACCACGACCATGCGCTCGTCACGTGTGAAGACCCCGCCCAGCCATCCGGCCATCGAGCGCCCCCAATCTAGCCTGTTGCAAAACGCAATGCAAGTGTTCTTCGGGGGTGTGTGGCCTCGGAGCGGGGGCGCGCTGTGCGCCGGGGGACCGCCATATCAGGAGCGTCCGGCCAACGCTCCGGCCGAGAGCGAGCGCAGTCGGGGAAGGGCAACGGGGGCGAGCACGGCGAAGACCACGGCGTTCGACAGGAGATGCACGAGAGAGAAGAGGGCGTTCGACGCGATCGCGGCCACGAAGCCGGTCCTTGCCTCGGGCATCGCGGCAGCGAGGCCGAGGATGACCAGGACCTGGTAGACGAGCGTCGCGGCCAGGCCGATCCCCGCGCCCGCGAGTCCGCCGAGGACGGGATGGAGCCTGCCGCGCCCCCACA
>VGIX01000013.1 GCA_016867725.1 Candidatus Effluviviaceae Genus I sp. | reverse complement strand
CGAGATCGTACGCGTCCGGCGGGCCGTCCATCTCGAACTTCGCGTTCTGCCGGTCCACGGCCTCGGCGACGGACCTTCTCGTCCGCTCGCGCTCGCTCCGGTGCTCGGCCGACACGGCCGTGAGGAGGTTGTCGGCGCCCTCGAGGAGTTTCTCGCCCTTCGCGGAGCCTACGGTGACGATGAACCCGCCCTCGACCGGCGAGAGGTTGAGGTCGAACCCGTCGTCGGGGTGTGGCTTCCCGCCGACCTTCGTGCAGAAGCAGGTCTCCTTCGGCGCGGTGCAGTCGAGCGACACGATGAGCGTGCGCTCGCGCTTCTCGATGTAGAAGGGGTCGTCGTACTCCTCGGTGAAGTGCTTCGTGCTCCAGTAGACCTTGTCGTACTTGCGGAGCGCCGCGAGGTCGCAGGCGCGCGGGCCGACGAGGACGGTGGGCGGCGCCTCGACGGTCGCCTCGGCCGGCGCGCCTGGGTAGGTCGCGACGACCTCGCGCGCATAGAAGAGGAAGGACTTCGGCGTGTGGGCCGGCGCGGCGCCGTGCAGCGTGACCGTCCCGGGGACCTTGTCGCGCACGAGCTCGTAGTCGGGCGTCTCCTCGTGGTTCATGATGTCGAAGGTCACGGGGACGAAAACGCGACGGTCGGTCGCCCATCTCGTCACGAGCCTGTCGAGACTCTCCCTGGAGACGAAGGCGTCTTTCATCCTGGCCGGTCCTCTTCGCTCGGTGTCGCGCGCCCGCCGGGCGTCGGCGCCGTCATCCCCCTCGGGTCGGCCCCGAGCCCCTGATCGTCGGGGCGCCACGGGACCGTCGGCGCGGTCGTGCGTGTGGAGTGGGCATGGCCTACGTGAACGGCCGGCGTCCGAACGCCGTGCGCCTCGGGACGCCGGGCCGCGGTCCCGCCGACTGTAGCCGCTCGCTCGGCGCCGTGTCAAGCGCCAAGCCGACCCCGGCCGGCGCTCCCTGCCGCCGGCTCCGGGGCCTCCCCGGCGACTCGCGTTCTGGCCGTGGACAGCACGGCCGTCATCGTCTCCTCGAAGAGCCGCTCCGCGACGCCCGCCGGGTCCACCCGATAGTCGGCCAGGAGGGCGGCGAACCGCGCGGCCTCGTCCCGCGACGCCGCTGCGGCACGCTCCGCGTGGGCCCGCGCGGCCGCCAGGAGCGCGGCGGACTCGCCCGCGGCGAGGACCCGCATCCTCTCCGTGTGGGCCAGGGCCGCGGCGACCGTCTCGCGCCGCGTCTTCCCCGCCTCCCCGGCGCGGGCAAGGGCCTCGCCCGCGGCGCCGATCGGTCGCACGTCGCGGAGCCTCACGGCCGCTATGACATCGCCCTCGCCGCGCGCCTCGAGGGACGCATTCGCCGCCGCGGCCGCCGCGGTCTCGACCGCGGACACGCCCGGGCCAAGGAGGTCCGGCAGGGCCGCGTGGGCGACCGCCGAGGCAGCGGCGGCCTCCGCCGCCCGCTGCGCGAGCCGGGCGACGCGCGGGGCGGGCGAGCCCGCCGCCTCGCGCTCCACGACCACCCGGCACTCGACGAGGCACCGGTCGCCCGTGAGGAGCTCGAGGCGGCGGGCATCGCAGCGCTCTGCCTCCGGGCCGCCGGCGCCGTGCCATGCCCACGCGCAGAGCGCTGCGAGCGCCGCCGGGGCGGCGCCGCCCGCCCACAGCGCCCGGAGACCCCGCGTCCCCCTCGCGCGGCCGTCGCGCCTCATCCCGCGTCCCTCCCCGCCCGCATCGCGGCTACTCCTTCCGCTCGAGGAGCCTAAGCAGCGGCGAGTCCGTGGAGAGCACGACCGTGGTCCTGCCGTCCATGAACGCGCGGTACGCGTCGAGCGTCCGCACGAACCGATAGAACTCCGGGTCCGCCGCGTGCGCCGCGGCGAGGACGCCGAGCGCCTCCGCGTCGGCCTCGGTTCTGATGCGCTCAGCCGCGAGCCGTGCGTCGTTCAGGATGGCGACGCGCTCGCTGTCGGCCGCCGCGCGGATCCTCGCCGCCTCCTCCTCGCCCGCGGCCAGCTCGAGCGCCGCCGCGGCCTCCTGCTCCGCGCTCATCCTGCGCACGACGGCCTCCCGCGCCGCGGCGGGCAGCGTCATGCCCGTGAGCGCGACCTCCGCGATCTCGATCCCCATCCCCTCCACCGCCGCGGCGCACTCGCGCCTCACGGTCGCGAGGACCGACGGCGTCCGGATGTCCGACCCCACCGTGGACGCGAGCGCGCCCATCGGCTCGCGGGCCACCGCCGCGGCGAGGCTCGACCGGACGGCGTCCGCGATGCGCCGCTCCGCCCGCTCCGGCGTGCCGCACTCGGCGGCGAACGCGCGCGTGTCGCCGACGCGCCACGCCGCGTACACCGAGAGAACGACCGCGGCGCTGTCGGCCGTGGCGCACTCGATGGGCTCGGAGTCCCACACGCGGAGCCTGCGGTCGAACGCCTGGACGCTCTGGACGGGAGCGGGCATCTTGAAGTGCAGCCCGGGCTCCTCGACCACCCTCACCGGCTTCCCGAGCTGCGTCACGAGGGCCGCGCCGCCGTGGTCCACCACGTAGAGCCCCGTCGCCGCGACGTAGACGAGGGCGAGGACGCCCGCCAGGATGAGCACTGCGCGTCTCACGGGACCTCCCTCGGCCACTCGGCCGCCGCGCCCGCGCGACCCAGGGCGCTGTCGAACGGCGCCGGGTCGTGGCCCTCGAGAGCCACGCCCGCGCCGAGGATCCACTTGTCCGCGCCGGCCAGGAGCGCCTCGATGGTCTCGAAGGTCAGCGCGGTCTCCGTCACCGACGTCCCCTGCCGGTGCCGCGGCGCAAGCGCCGCGAACCTCGCGGCCTCGGCGCGCGCTGCCCGCGCGCGGTCGGCCTCGTAGCGGCGCGCCGCCGCGAGCGTCTCCGCGGCCTCGGTCCGCGCGTCCGCGAGCGCCCGCGCGGCCCCGGCCGCTTCCTCGACGACGATCCGCTCCGCCTCGTCCCGCGCCGACGCCGCGGAGCCGAGCGCCCCGGCCGCCGCGGGTGGAAGAACGCGCAGGAACTCCACGGACTGCACAGCCACGCCGAGACCGAGCGCGCGAAGGGAGCGCTCGAGATCCCGCGCGGCGGCGCGCTCCAGCTCGCGGCGGTCGCCGCCGACCGCCCGCCGCCTGCTCACCGCGCCCATGACCGCGGCGACCTCGGCCCGAAGCGCGCGCTCGATCACCGCGTCCGGGTCGAGCGCCCGCGCGAACGCCGCGGGGTCGCGCACGTCGTAGTGCGCCGCCGCTTCGACCGCGACGAGCTCGCCGTCGCCCGTGAGGAAGAGGTCTTCGGCCCCGCGGCGTGCGGCGCGCGCGGTGTCGCGCACGGGGAAGCCCGCGGACGCCGCGAGCCTCGCGACCCCTTGTTCGAGGCGCGACGGGCACGCGGTGAGCGTGACGGCGCCTCCGCCGACGGCCGCCCGCCGCACCCCGCCGACGTCCAGAAGCTCGGCACGTTCGATCGGCCACGGCAGCTTCGCGTGCACGCCAGGCCCCGCCCCGCGCACGGCACCCCGCCCGCTCACGAGCGCCACGCGCCCCGCCCCGACGATCGAGACCGAGGACAGCGCCCACACCGCAAGAAGCGCGCACGCGGTCCGGCACACCGTCGCCCACCGGTGCGCCGGATGGAAGAGCGCGTCGTGCACCCTGCGCATCCGCGCCCTGAGCACGCCGCGGCGGCCCCACCTCCGGTCCTTCGCGGCCACCGACCCCAGCCGGACCGGAAGCGCTGCCTCGGCAGGCCGGCCCGCGCGGAGAGCGAGCGCTGCGCTCGCGACGAAGCCCAGTCCCGACAGCGCGACGAGCGCGGCGATCGCAAGCGATGCGGGCCTGTCGAACGGGAGCGTCTCCGGCCCGGCGACGAGCGCCGCCGCCGCGAGCGCCGCCCCCGCGGCCGACACCGCGGAGTGCCGCCCCACCGCGATGAGCCCACGGCTGTCCGCCTCCCAGCCCACGGAGAGCTCGCGCCGCGCAAGAAGAAGGAGGGCGACCGCCGCCGCGGCGCACGCGAGCGCCGCCTCGGTGGTCAGCGCGCGAGGACCCGCCGGGGACGCGAGCACGAGCGCGACCGCGGCCCAGACGAGCCCGACGCCGACGAGCAAAAGAGCGAGATTCGAGAGCGCCGCGGGCAGCGGTCGCCGCGCGCGGGAAGAGAGAAGACGACCGGACAGCGCGAGCCCGGACGCGGCGAGCCCGGACGCAAGAAGGAACGAGAGCCCGAGGACGGCGGCGCTTCCGGACGCGAACGCGACCGGCGCCGTGAGGGCGGCAAGCCCCGCATGGCTCAGGAAGGAGATGAACGCGGTGCGTTCGGCTCGATCCAAGCCCCGCCCCCCCGCTCCTAGTCCTCGGGCACCACGCAGGCGACGTCCACCACCCTGTCGCCGGCCGTGAGATTGATCACGCGGACGCCCTGCGTGTTGCGGCCGATCACCGAGATGCCGGCGACCGGCTGGCGGATCATGACGCCCTTGGCCGTCATGATCATGATCTCGTCGCCGTCGTTCACGGCCTTCACGGCCACCACGCAGCCGTTGCGCTTGTTCGCCTTGATCGAGATGACGCCCATGCCGCCGCGTCGGATGATGCGGTAGTCGGACACCTTCGTCCGCTTCCCGTACCCGTTCTCGGTCACGGAGAGGATGGTGCCGCTCTCGCCCGCGATGATCGCCATGCCGACGACGGCGCCGCCCTTCTCGAGGCTCGTCCCGCGCACGCCGCGCGCGGTCCTGCCCATCTCGCGGACGTCCTTCTCGTGGAACCGGATGGCCTTGCCCCTGCGCTTCGCGAGCAGGATGTCGCACTTCCCGTCCGTCACCGCCGCCTCGATGAGCTCGTCCTTGTCGTCGATGGCCATCGCCCGGATGCCGCCGCGCCGCGGGTGCCCGAACGCCGACAGGCGCGTCTTCTTGATGACGCCGAGCTTCGTCGCCGTCACGATGAAGTGGTCGTCGTCGAACTGCCGCACCGGCAGGAACGCGCGGATGTGCTCGCCGGCGTTCAGCTCGAGGATGTTGATGATCGCCTTCCCCTTCGCGGCGCGGCCCGCCTGCGGGATCTCGTGGACACGCAGCCAGTGGCACTGGCCGGTCTGCGTGAAGAACAGGATGTAGTCGTGGGTCGAGGCGATGAACATGTGCTCGACGAAGTCGTCCTCCTTCGTCGCCATGCCCGTCACGCCCTTCCCGCCGCGGTGCTGGCGCCGGTACATCCCGATGGGCAGCCTCTTGATGTAGCCGCCGTGCGAGATGGAGATCGCGACGTCCTCCTCGGCGATGAGGTCCTCGATGGTGAGGTCGGTGGTCGCCTCCACGATCTCGGTGCGCCGCTCGTCGCCGTGCTGCTCGGCCGCCGCCCTGAGGTCGTCCTTGATGATCTCGAGCACCTTGGCGCGGCTCTCGAGGATGCTCTTGAGATACGCGATGAGCTTGATGGTCTCCTTATACTCGTCCTCGATCTTCTTCCGCTGGAGGCCCGTCAGGCGCTGGAGCCGCATGTCGAGGATCGCCTGCGCCTGGATGTCCGACAGGCGGAAGCGCTTCATGAGCTGCGACTTCGCGTCCTCGACGTCCTTCGACTTCTTGATGAGCTGGACGATCTCGTCGATGTGGTCGAGCGCCTTCTTGAGGCCCTCGAGGATGTGCGCCCGCGCCTCGGCCTTCTCGAGGTCGAACCTCGTGCGGCGGACGATGACGACCTCGCGGTGCGCGATGAAGTGCTCCATCATCTGCTTGAGCGTCATCACCCTCGGCACGCCCTCGACGAGCGCGAGCATGATGACGCCGAAGGTCGTCTGCATCTGCGTGTGCTTGTAAAGCTGGTTCAGGATGACGGCCGCCTGCGCGTCACGCTTGAGATCGATGACGACGCGGATGCCGTCCCGGTCCGACTCGTCGCGGATGTCGCGGATCCCCTGGACCTTGTCGCTCCTCACGAGGTCGGCGATGGCCTCGATGAGGTTCGACTTGTTGACCATGAAGGGGATCTCGGTCACGACGATGCACTCGGCGCCGTTCTGGTGCGTCTCCGCGTTCGCCCGCGCGCGCACGACGATGTGACCGCGCCCCGTGAGGTACGCGTCGCGGATGCCCGCGCGGCCGAAGATGATGCCGCCCGTGGGGAAGTCGGGCCCGTGGACGATCTTGAGGAGCTCCTCGTCGGGCACCTCCGGGTCGTCGATCACGCGGACGATGCCGTCGACGATCTCGCCGATGTTGTGCGGCGGGATGTTCGTGGCCATCCCGACGGCGATGCCGGCGGCGCCGTTCATGAGGAGGTTCGGCAGCTTCGCCGGGAGAACGACCGGCTCCTTGCGCGTCTCGTCGTAGTTGGGGACGAAGTCGACCGTGTCCTTCTCGATGTCGGCGAGGAGGTCCTCGGCGACGCGCGTCATCCTCGCTTCCGTGTACCGCTCGGCCGCCGCGCTGTCGCCGTCGATGGAGCCGAAGTTGCCCTGCCCGTCCACGAGCGGGTAGCGGAGCGAGAAATCCTGCGCCAGCCGCACCATCGCGTCGTAGATCGCCGAGGTGCCGTGCGGGTGGTAGTTGCCGTTCACGTCGCCGGTGATCTTCGCCGACTTCCGGTGCTGCTTCGTGTGCTCGAGGCCGAGGTCATTCATCGCGACGAGGATGCGGCGCTGCACGGGCTTCAGGCCGTCCCGGACGTCCGGCAGCGCGCGAGAGACGATCACGCTCATCGCGTAATCGATGTACGACTTCTTCATCTCGTCTTCGATGACGATCGGGATGATGCGCTCACTCTGTGGCATCGTGGCTCCGCGCCCCCGCTAGATGTCGAGGTTCCGCACGGTCTTCGCGTGCGTCTGAATGAACTTCCTCCTGGGCTCGACCGCGTCGCCCATGAGGATGTTGAACACGTGGTCCGCCTCGGCCGCGCTCTCGACGCTCACCTGCAGCATCACGCGCCGCTCCGGGTCCATCGTCGTGGACCAGAGCTGCTCCGGGTTCATCTCGCCGAGGCCCTTGAACCGCTGGATGATCGCGCCGTCGCGCCCGACGCGCTGGAGGATCTTCTCGCGCTCCTTCTCGTCGTACGCGTAGTGCTCGTCCTTGCCCTTCTTCACGCGATAGAGCGGCGGCTGCGCGATGTAGAGGTGGCCGGTCTCGATGAGCTCGCGCATGAACCGGTAGAAGAACGTAAGGAGCAGCGTGCGGATGTGCGCGCCGTCCACGTCGGCGTCCGTCATGATGATCGTCTTGCCGTAGCGCAGCTTCGAGACGTTGAACCCGTCGTCCCGGCCAGCGTCTTCGCCGTCGTCGCCGTTCCCAGCCGCCTCGCCCACGCCGGTTCCGAGCGCGGTGATGATCGTGCCGATCTCCTCGTTGTGGAAGATCTTGTCGAGGCGCGCCTTGAACACGTTCAGGATCTTGCCGCGGAGCGGGAGGATCGCCTGGAAGCGCCGGTCGCGACCGAGCTTCGCCGAGCCGCCCGCCGAATCGCCCTCGACCAGATAGAGCTCGCACCTGTCCGGGTCCGTGATGGAGCAGTCCGCGAGCTTGCCAGGCAGCGACCCGCTCTCGAGGACCGACTTCCTTCGCGCGAGGTCGCGCGCCTTCCTCGCCGCCATGCGCGCCTGTGCGGACGAGAGCGCCTTCGTCGCGATGCGCTTCGCGACCGACGGGGTCTCCTCGAAGAACTCCTGGAGCCCCTCCCCCACGACGGACGCGACGAGCCCTTTGACCTCGCTGTTCCCGAGCTTGGTCTTCGTCTGGCCCTCGAACTGCGGCTCCTTGACCTTGACGCTCACGACCGCGGCCAGGCCCTCGAGGCAGTCGTCTCCCTGGACCGCCTCGTCGCCCTTCCCGAGGAGGTTCGCCTTCTCGGCGTAGGTGTTGACCGTGCGGGTGAGCGCCTGCTTGAAGCCCGTGAGGTGCGTGCCGCCCTCGACCGTGTTGATGTTGTTGGCGTAGCTGTAGATGCTCGAGCGGTACGACTCGTTGTACTGGAGCGCGATCTCGACGACGGTTCCCTCGCGCTCCTTCTGGAAGTGGACGACCTTCGTGTGGAGCGGGGTCTCGTTCTCGTTGATGTACTTCACGAACTCGCGGAGGCCGCCCTTGTAGCAGTGCTCGGCCTCCTCGTCGGTGCGCTCGTCCCGAAGCGCGATCGTGAGCCCCGCGTTGAGGAACGCGAGCTCGCGGCAGCGCGACTGGATGATCTCGAAATCGAACTCCGTCTCCTCGAACACCTCGCGGTCGGGCAGGAAGGCGGTCTTCGTCCCGCTCTTCTTGCGCTTCCCGATGGGTTTCACCGGGGCGTCCGGGGTGCCGCGCGCGTAGTCCTGCGCGTGCACGGTCCCGTCGCGCGTGACCTCCACCTTCATCCACTCGGAGAGCGCGTTGACGACCGACACGCCCACGCCGTGAAGACCGCCCGAGACCTTGTAGCTCTGCCTGTCGAACTTGCCCCCGGCGTGGAGCATCGTCATCACGACCTCGAGCGCCGACTTCTTCTGGGTCGGGTGCATGTCCACGGGGATGCCGCGCCCGTTGTCCTCGACCGTGCAGCTGCCGTCCTTGTGGAGCGTGACGACGATGCGGTCGCAGAACCCCGCCATCGCCTCGTCCACGGAGTTGTCGACGACCTCGTAGACGAGGTGGTGGAGTCCGCGCTTCCCGGTGTCGCCGATGTACATCGCCGGGCGGCGGCGCACCGCCTCGAGTCCCTTGAGCACGGTGATGTGCTTCGCGTCGTAGCTGCCGTCCGCCGCGCCCGCGCCGACCTGCGCAGCCGGCTCGATGGGGAATTCCTCGACGACCTTGCGCTCGATGGACTCGTCGGTCGTCGCGCGCTCGCGGGGCGCCGGGGGCTCCGCCTTCTTCGCGTGCGTGGGCGGCCTCTTCGCGGCCGCCTTCACCGGCCGCGCCGCCCTCGGCGACGGCTTCGGCGCCTTCCCCGCCCCGGCGCGGGGCGCGGGCCTGCCGCTGCCCGGCTTGCGGGCCTGGGGCTTCGCGGCGCCGCCCTTGCGGCCGCCCGACCTCGCCCCGCCCTTCGCCGGCCGCGCGCCCGCCGCCTTGTCCTTCGGCCGCGCGCTCCTCTTTCTATCCGTGGGTCTTGCCATGGTCCTCTGCTTCTGTGCCGCCGATACCGGAGGCGCCATAGGGCCTCGCTCCTCCAAGCACGAAGTGCACGTCGTTGATCACACCCTCCCCGACCCGACTGCGCAGCTCACGGAGGATCCTCTGCTTCATGAGCGTGAGCTCCTGGGCCCACACGCTGCTGTCGACGCCGACGAACAGGAGGCCGGAGTCCACCCGCAGCGCGCGCGCGTGCTCCGCGACGCGCGCCCCGACGATGTCCTCCCAGTCCACGACCGCGCGGTGCTCGGACAGCTTCCTCGAAAGCCCGAGGTTCCGCACGACCGCGGCGAGCACGTCCGAGATCGGGAGCGCCTTGCTCAAGCCCGTGCGACCTCCCCGCGCTCCACGCGCAGCGCGGCGCACGCGACGCCCGGCGTCCCGGGCAGTGGGCGTGTCGAGGTCATGAGCGCCTGGCCGACGCCTCCGACGAACTCGACGAGAGCGGACGATCTCCGATCGTCAAGCTCGGACGCGACGTCGTCGAGCAGCACGGTCACGCCGCGGCCGTCCTGAGCGAGCATCGCCGCCTCCCCCAGCTTGAGCGCGATCGCCGCGGTGCGGTGCTGCCCCTGGGACCCGAACGACCTCAGGGACCGCTCGTTGAGCCGCACGTCGAGGTCGTCGCGGTGCGGGCCCACGAGCGTGAGCCCGCGGCGGCGCTCCTCGTCGGCCACCCTGCGGAGCGCGTCCCGGAAGGCCTGCGCCGTCCGGGCCTCGTCGGCGCTCCACTCCACCGCCCCTCGTCCTTCGTCGGGTGTTCCGGAGGCATCGCCGGCCGGCGGGGCGATCGAGCTCCTGTACGAGAGCGTGATGCTGTCCCCGGGCGCGATCGCCGCGTGCGCGGCCGAGACGCGCTCCCCGAACGCGGGAAGGAACCCCAGCCTCGTCGCGACCACCCGGCTTCCGCTCCTCACGAGCTGCTCGGTCCAGACGTCGACGAGCGCGTCCGCGTCGTCGTCCGAGCCCCACGCCAGCAGCGCCTCGTTGCGCTGCCTCAGCGCCCGGCGGTAGTCCGCGAGGGCCGCGAGATACGCGTGGTCGGCCTGACAGAGCGCAAGGTCGAGCAGCCGCCGCCGCTCCGCGGGGCCGCCCTTCGTGATCGCGGTGTCCTCCGGACCGAACCACGAGACCCGAAGGACACCCACGAGCTCGGACAGCTTCGCGAGCGGCGCACCGTCGACCGTCACCTCCCGCGTGCCGCCCCTCTCGTAGCGAAGGACGATCGTCGTTCGGCGCTCGCCGTCGGCGCACTCGCCGCCCACGCCGAAGCGCCTCGTCCCCCACCTCACGACCTCGCTCTCCGACGCTCCGCGCAGCGAGCGCGAGACGGCGAGCCACGAGACCGCTTCCAGGATGCTCGTCTTGCCGGACCCGTTCGGGCCGTAGAGGAAGTTCAGGCCCGGCACGAGCTCAAGCTCGAGGCGCGCGAACACCCTGAAGTCCTCGAGCCGGAGCGCCTTCAGCCACACCCTGGCGCACCCCCGTCTACGCCGACGGCCGGAGCGGCATGAGAAGGCACACGTGTTCCTGCGCCCCATCCCCTCCGGTTCCCGTCACCACCGCGGCGCCTACCGGCGAACCGAAGAGGAACCTCACCTCGTCGCTGTCGATATGCTTGAGCACCTCGAGCAGATACGTCGCGTTGTAGCCGACGTCCATCTTGTCGGCCGCGAACCGACCCGGGATCTCCTCCCTCGCCTCGCCGACGTCCGGGGTCGAAACAACGAGGTCGATCTTCTTCCTTGAGATCGTCAGGCGGACCTGGTGCGTGAGCGTGTCGGCCAGCACCGCCACTCTGCGCACGGCCGCCGCCAGCTCGTCGCGGTCCACGACGAGTTCCTTGTCGTTGTCCTTCGGGATCACCTGCCGGTAGTTGGGGAAGGGCCCCTCGAGCAGTCGCGAGTTGATCGTCGTCGACCCGATGAAGAACGTCACGTGGTTCTCGTGCAGCGAGACGCTGGACTGCGCGCCGGCCTCCGCGCCCACGACCCTGGCGGCCTGCGCGAGCGCCTTCGGCGGGACGATCATGCTCTTCCCTGCGAGCGCCTTGTACTTGCCCGCCGCCTTGAACGTGGCGAGTCGGTGGCCGTCCGTCGCGGTCATGGTCATGCAGTCGGCTGCGAACTCCCAGTACGCTCCGTTCAGCGACGGACGCGTTTCGTCCTTCGACGCGCAGAACGCGACCTTGTCCACCATGCGAGTGAACATCGCCGCGTCGAGCGGAAAGGCGCTTGCGGGGTCGCTCTTCGGAAGCGTCGGGAACTCCTCCGGCGCGATGCCGACGATCCTGAAGTTGCCCTTGCCGCACCGGATGCCGATCTCCTCCCCCTCCACGCTCACCGCGACATCCTGCGCTCCCAGCTCGCGCACGATCTCCGCGAACCGCTTCGCCGGCATCGTGATCCCGCCGCCCTCTTCCACCGCCGCATCGACTCTCGTCGTGACGGTCATGTCGAGGTCCGTGGCGGTCAGCGCGATCTGCTTCGCCTTGGCGTCAGCCTCGACCAGGAAGTTGCCGAGGACCGGGAGCGTTGTCTTCGGAGACACCACGGCCAGCACCCTCTGGATGGCCTTGTCCAGATCCTGCCGAGCGATCGTGAACTTCATGGGCACACCTCCGCGATGACCGCGAACCGGCTGCATCCGCCAGGCAAAGGCACCCCCATCGCCCTCGGGGGCCGCGTCGTAGCGCCAGATTATAGGGGCGGGCCTTGGCGCTGGCAAGCGACAAACCCGCACGCCCGGCGCGTTCGTCGCACTCCGCCCGCCGCTCCGTGGAGCTCGTTCCCGCCCCGCGCCCCGTGGTTGCCGGATCCCGACAGCCGTCGGACAATATATCAATCACTACGTATGCGTTACGCCGCGCGCGTTGGGAGACGCTTCCTTCTTCTTCTGAGATAGAGAATCTCAGAAGTAGCAGTAGGGGCTGTGTGGATGTGGAGAACGACCGCCGTCACTCTGGTTGTGCCGCGCGTGCGAGTCGGAAGAGCGGTGGGCGAATCGGCTCAACGTGGGGAGCCGTTTGACAACCCGTAGGCAAGACGCAGGGGTTGCGTGAGGACGCTCGTTCCGGAGAGAGTTGCCCACGGCCGTCACCACGATCTCCACGGGGAAGTCACGGAACGATGTGAACTGCGACGGGGCGGGATCAGGGGATGCGGATCACGCGCTTGATGTTCTCGATGTCGCGCTGGATCGGGCTCGCTTTCTTCGTCTCCTCCGAGATGCGTCGGTGGGCATGAAGCACGGTCGTGTGGTCGCGGCCGCCGAAGTGCTCTCCGATCTGCGCGAGAGACAGGGGCGTCATCTCGCGCGCGAAGTACATGGCGACCTGTCGCGCGAGCGCGATCTGGCTCGAGCGCCCGCGCGCCTTCATCTTCTCGACGGGCACGCCGTAGGCCTCGGCGACCGCCTGCTGGATGCGCGCTACGGAGACCGGCCCGCGCGGGCGGCCTAGGAACTCGCTCAGAACCTCCTTGGCCAGGTCCACGGTGATCTCGCTGCCGGTGAGACTGGAGAACGCGAGGAGCCTCACCAGCGAGCCCTCGAGCTCTCTGATGTTCGAGGTCACGCTGTTCGCGATGAGGTGGATGACGTCGTTCGGGATCAGGATCCCGTCCAGCTCGGCCTTTCTATGGAGGATGGCAATGCGCGTCTCGAGGTCGGGGCTCTGGATGTCGGTGACCAGACCGGACTCGAACCGGGACGCGAGGCGCTCCTCGAGGGTCGCGATCTGCTTCGGCGGGCGATCGCTCGTGAGCACGATCTGCTTGTGCGCCAGGTAGAGCGCGTTGAACGTGTGGAAGAACTCCTCCTGTGTGCTCTCCTTCCCCGCCAGGAACTGCACGTCGTCGATGAGAAGGACGTCGCGGCTTCTGTACTTGTCCCGGAAGCTCAGCGTCGTGCCCCGCTGGATGGCGGTGATGAGCTCGTTCATGAACGTCTCGGACGACACGTAGTAGACCGACATCTGCGGTCGCTGCTGGCGGACGTAGTGGCCGATCGCCTGCATCAGGTGCGTCTTGCCGAGGCCCACCCCGCCATATATGAACAGTGGGTTATATGTTGTCCCCGGGGCCTCGGCCACTGCCATGCTCGCGGCCTGAGCGAAGCGGTTGTTGCTCCCCACTACGAACGAGTCGAACGTGTACCGCGGGTTGAGCTGGGACTCAGCGGCGGCGGACGCCGGCGCCACCGTGGGTTGGAGCCTCCTCGGGGACACGGGCTCGTACTCGTCGGGGCGGCGGTGCGACACCTGGAAGGCGACCTGGATCTCCTGGCCGGAGGCCTCCCGGAGGGCGCGTGAGATGAGGCTCTGGTAGTGCTCCTCCAGCCAGTCGGCGAAGAAGCGGTTCGGGACCTCCACCTTGATGGTGCCGTCCGTCAACTCCAGGGGGCGGGCGGGCTCGAACCAGGTCCTGAAGCTCTGCTGCTCGGTCTCAGCCCTGATGAGATCGAGGGCTTTGGTCCAGATCTCGGGGGCAGTCGGGCTCACACGGCACCTCATCAACCAGCTGTCAGCATCTTATCCACACATGACGCAAGCGGCAGATTCCACGAGGAAACAGTCGTTTCTAGGAGCTAGTGCCAGCATGGGGACGGTGCACTTATCTACAGGAGACTTCCCCAATGTGCATAGACCGCTAACCGACTATCTGACAGCAGATTATGTCACTTGATCTGCGGGGCTCTCCAGCCAGGGGCGCAGCCGTCGGTCGAGCATCCGTGTCCAGCTTCTTCAGTCGGTGCTGAGGACCCTCCCGGATCGGGGGGTTATCAACGGGTCGTGTGGCGGGCGGCATCCTAGCACAGGACCCTGGCGAGCGCAAGCGAAATCTCGGGGGGAGGGGGACCGAGCAGGCGTGCCGGGTCGCCGGGAGAAATGGCTTGACAGGCGCTCATGAAGGGCCGTAGCCTATAGGCTTTGAGCAGCGACGGGAAGCCACGAGACCGAGGGGACGATGAAGAGGACCTACCAGCCGAAGGTGCGCAAGGGGAAGGCGAAGCACGGGTTTCGGCAGCGCATGTCAAGCCCCGGGGGCCGGAAGGTCCTGGCACGCCGGCGCGCCAAGGGCAGGAAGCGCCTGACGACTCGGTAGGGGCGGGTGCCTTTGGAGAGGCAGAACAGGCACCGTAGGATCGCGAGCCGGGATGCGGTGGACAGGGCCCTGAAGAGCGGACAATCTGTGCGAACGCCGTTCTTCCGGATGGTCTATCGGGCAGGCGACGGGCCGCCGCGAGTGGCGTTCCTGGCCGGGAGGAGGGTCGGGGGCGCGGTTCGACGCAACCGGGCCCGGCGGGTGCTCAAGGAGGCCTACCGCACGAGCGGTGTCGATCTCCCCTTCGTCGAGACTCTGGTCTTCGTTGCGGGCGAGAGAGCGCCGGAGGCGCCGTGGGGGGAACTGAAGACGGCGGTCGCTGCAGCGCTCGTCCGGGTGTCGGAACGGACCGGATCAGACGGGAATGGGAAGGCCGCGAGAGCGGCCTAGCAGACGGTTGATGGCTGGTCTCACAGGGTCGCACCGGACACCCCATCTGCCTACCAGGGCGCTCGTGGGGCTCGTGGAGCTCTACAGGCGTCTGATCTCTCCCCTGTTTCCGCCAACCTGCCGCTACCACCCTTCCTGCTCGGCGTACGCCGTGGAGGCGCTCAGGCGTCACGGTCTCGCGCGGGGCATCTGGCTCGCGACCGCGAGGGTCCTGCGCTGCCACCCTTGGGCAGACGGCGGGGTGGATCCCGTGCCTAACCGGCGCTAGGGCGATGCGGCCGCGGCGCGAGTGGGCGCGGTGGCACTCACTGTGGAGGCGAGGATGGACGAGCGACGCGCCCTGCTTGCTGTCGTGCTCATATTCCTCGTGCTGTTCGGGTACAACTTCATCGCGAGCAGGACAGGGCAGAAGCCCGTTGCGGAGCCGGTCGACTCGACGGAGGGGGTGGCCGAGCGCGCGGTTCCCGACACCGTCAGCGAGGGCGGGCTGTCGGCGGTCGGGTCAGGCTCGGCGGAGCGCGTGTTCGCCGCCCCGGTCGAAGAGCCGGGGGCCGATGGCGAGGTCACTGGTGCCGGCCTGCCTGAGAGGGCGATCGTCGTGGAGTCGCCGCTGTGGGTCGCGACGTTCTCCACGCGCGGCGCCTCGGTGACCTCGTGGAGACTGCTGGGCTACGAGGCGGCGGGCGGCGGGTACGTCGATCTGGTGCCGCCGGACAAGCGAGGGCTCGAGCTTGACGTCCGCTACGGACCCTCGGTGATCGAGACCGGGCGGCTGGACTTCCGGTACGATGGGCCGAACCACCTGACGCTCGTCGAGGGCGGTGCGAGCTCGCTCAAGTTCGATGCGGTGAGTTCGAGTGGCGTCCAGGTCTCGAAGGAGTACATCCTCTCACCAGACGCGTACGCGTTTCGACTGCTCGTCGGTGTCGGCGGCCTGGTCGAGCCAGGGGCGCGGCGCGAGGTGTGGATCGGATGGCCCGGCGTCGTGCCCTCGGAGAAGCGCGAGGACGACAACGCGATCGGCACGGTCGCTCTCGTCGACGGGAAGGTCGCGAGGACGCGGCTGCGAGGCCTCAAGGATGAAGACGTCGAGCGGGAGAGCGGCGTCATCGACTGGGTAGCCTCTCAGTCGCAGTACTTCGTCACGGCGGTGATGCCCGAGGGAGACTCGTTCATCGGGGTCGAGACCACCGGGGACGCCGAGAACAGGGCGGCGGCGTTCACTGCCGGGCTGCGGGTTGAGGGAGAGGCGGCGGCCACCGCGTTCGCGGTGTACGCAGGACCGCAGGACTATCACGCCCTGCGTGAGATGGGCAGGCATCTCGACCGAGCGATCGACCTCGGGTGGACCATCTTCCGCCCGCTCTCCGTCTTCATGCTGGTCGCGCTTCGGTGGGCCTATCGCCTCATCCCCAACTACGGGGTTGTCATCATCCTCTTCTCGATCATCACGAAGCTCCTCTTCTATCGCCTCACGCACAAGAGCTTCACCGAGATGAAGCGCATGCAGGACCTTCAGCCGAAGCTCCAGGCGCTGAAGGAGAAGCTGGGTAGCGATCGCGAAGCGCTCGCGCGCGCCCAGATGGAGCTGTACAAGAAGGAAGGCGTGAACCCGATGGGGAGCTGCCTGCCGATGCTCCTCCAGATGCCGGTGTTCATCGCCCTGTACCAGGTGCTTCGCACCACGATCGAGCTGCGCGGGGCGCCGTTCGCGCTCTGGATCACCGACCTCTCCATGCCCGACACGGTCGCGTTCATCGCGGGATTCCCCATCCACGTGCTTCCGCTCCTCATGGGTGCCGCGATGCTCGCGCAGCAGCGCATGTCCTCGAAGGACCCGAGCCAGGCCATCGTCAACAACCTCATGCCCATCGTGTTCACGGCGCTCTTCTACAACTTCGCCTCGGGTCTCGTGTTGTACTGGCTGGTGAACACCGTCCTCAGCGTGGCCCAGCAGTTCTACGTCCAGCGCGGTTCAACCGCCGCGCGGACAGCCGACGCTGCTACCCCCGACGGAGCACCGGCCCCATCACCACCTGCGCCTCCGATGTCCGTCCCCAACGAGTCGCCACGCGCCGGCGGCGCGCGCGCGGTTCAGGGACGACGGCGCAGGCGGAAGTGATCACCTCGTGGGGGTAGCCTCTGGAGGAACAGCATGACCCGCAGCACGGAAAGGACAGGCAGGACCGTCGCTGAGGCGACGGCGAGTGCGCTCAGGGAACTCGGGATCACGACGGACGAGGCAGAGGTGACGGTCGTCACCCGGGGGCGGCGAGGCCTCTTCGGTATCTTCCCCGGGACGCCGGCGAGGGTCCGTGTCGCGCACAGGCAGTCGGCGCGGGACCGCGCAGAGACGCTGCTGCGCGACATGCTCAGGCGCATGGACATCAGCTGCCAGCTGGACACGCTTGAGCGGCGGCACGATCTGCACATCGACGTGTCGACCGCCGGTGATGACGCCCTGCTGTCGGACAAGGGCGGACTTGCCCTCGCGTCTCTGGAGTACATGGTGAACCGGATCCTCCAGAACGAGGACCGGAACAGCCAGCGCGTGATCTTGAGTGTCGGTGGGCACAGGCCGCGCGTGTCGGACGAGCCGGAGCCGTCCAGGCGACCGCGTGGGCGCCGGCACGGGGACCGCGGCACGAGGCAGGAGGCTCCGGAGGCGGTCGGCGCAGCCGCCCCGGGCGCGCGATCCGGTGGGCGCAGAAGGTCCGGGCGCGGGCGTCGTCGTCGGCCGCGCGCGAGGCAGTCGGGGGGCGAGCAGCGGGGCACCGGTTCCCAGGGTAGCGCGGGGAAGTCCGCTCCAACCCCGTGACGATCGCAGGCAATCTCTGAGGATTGACGTTTGCCCCAGAGGGGCGGCGATCTCTGCAACAACTGCCCACGCTATGTATGCTGTGTGTTGAGCGATGTCTCCCCGGCTGGCGCTGGATCCCAGCCGGGGGACTCGTTCTAGGGGGTGACATGGACGATCATGCAGGTCCGGGCGCCGCACCGAGGCGAGGGGTCATTGAGTCTCTGAGTGGCGCCGTGGACGACGCTTCCTGGGGGCGGCTGGAGAGGTACGCACAGCTGCTGGGGCAGCAGTCCAGGCGCCTGAGGCTGGTCTCGAGGCGAGCAGAGGGCGAGATCGGTCTCCACGTCACGGACGCGGCGGCGCTGCTCAGAGTAGAGCCGCTGGGGGGTGCCACGGGGCGTGCACAGGATGTGGCCGACCTGGGTACAGGCGGTGGGATTCCCGGCGTGGTCATCGCAATACTGCGGCCCGCTGTGCGCGTCGTCCTGGTGGATGCGAGGAGGAGCAGGATCGTGTTTCTGAAGGAGGCAGCACGCGAGCTCGCTCTGGACAATGTCGAGGTGGTGCACGCGAGGCTCGAGGCGCTGGGGGGTGTGCGGCAGTTCGATGTGGCGGTGTCTCGAGCCCTGGGGGCGATCGAGGAGACGCTTGTCCCAAGCCTGAGGCTGCTATCGAGCCGGGGACGGCTGATCCTGTTCAAGGGCCCGGCGTGGGAGCGGGAGGAGGCGCGCGCAGTCTCGCTCGCGAGCGGCGTTGGTTGCGAGTTGGGGTGGGTGCGGGATGTCCAGTTGCCTGGGTACGGAAGAGGCACGCGGTTCGTGGAGTTCCACGTGAAGCAAGAGGGGAGGGCGCCCGGCACGCCGGGTGGCAGGCGATCCCAGAAGACTGAGCCGCCTGGCTGAGCACCGCGAGAGCAGAGTCGGGCGGCCTCTTACCATCAGCGAGGGGGCCGTCGGGAGCGCAGATCCTAGCGTCCGCAGCCTTGGTGCCGTGGATGAGGCCGGCACGCCCAGCCCCCGCACTGCCTCTCCACGTTCCACGTGAAACACCCCGGCGCGGACACCCCGCGCATGCAGTCCGATGCCGCCAGCGCACGACCGCTCAACGCCCCATATCCCAGTGCCCCGGGTCCCGACACGCTCACACCAATCCCCTGTGGACAACAGCGCTTATCCAGAATTTCTCTCTTGACAGTTCTTCGGCTCGCTGTATGATGCTCCCACCACCTGCCAGCATGAAGCCAGCGCCTGGCGTGGGATGACATGCGCTATCCACATCGAGGGGTACCATGGGCCGGGTGATCGCCATCGCCAATCAGAAGGGCGGGGTCGGGAAGACGACAACGGCCGTCAACCTTTCAGCATGTACGGCCGTGGCTGAGCGTCCGACCCTGCTCGTGGACATCGACCCACAGGCCAACGCGACAAGCGGCATCGGGATCGCGCGGGACGATGTGAAGCAGAGCATCTATGAGGTGCTGATCGGTGAGGCGGAGGTCAACGAGGCGATCGTCAAGGCCGCGGAGCTGCCGTTCCTGGATGTGCTGCCGGCGCATCAGCGGCTGATCGGGGCGGAGATCGAGCTCGTGAACGTGATGGCACGAGAGACACGGTTGAAGCGCGCGCTGGAGCGTGTCAGGGACGACTACCAATTCATCTTCATCGACTGCCCGCCATCACTGGGCCTACTCACCGTGAACACGCTGACGGCCGCTGACACCGTGATCGTGCCCATCCAGTGCGAGTACTACGCCCTTGAGGGGTTGGGCCAGCTCCTCAACAGCATTCGCCTTGTGCAGCGGAACCTGAACGCGGGGCTGCGGATCGAGGGCATCGCGCTGACGATGTACGATGGCCGACTGACGCTTGCGCGGCAGGTGGCCGACGAGGCGCGGCGGTACTTCGGTGACAGGGTCTACAAAGCCATGATCCCGCGGAACGTGCGGCTGGGGGAGGCCCCAAGCTTCGGGCGGCCGATCATCCTCTATGACATCCTGTCCGCCGGGGCGCAGAGCTACATCGCCCTCGCCAAGGAGGTCATGGCCGGCGGAGAGCAGGCCGCGATCGTAGGTGTTGGAAGCAGAGTGGACGGCGCCGGAGCGGATGAAGTAGGCGATTGGCGCGAGACCGGGGGTGGGGCGAGATGAACAGGAAGGCACTTGGGCGTGGGCTGGGCGCACTGATCCCGGGGGCGGAGGCGCCGACGGCCGGACCCGGGCTGGCTGAGCTTCGTGTGGGCGACATCGAGCCGAACCCGGAGCAGCCGCGGACGATGTTCGATGAGGAGAGCCTCGGCGAGCTTGCCGCGTCGATCAAGGCGTACGGACTGCTGCAGCCGGTCATCGTGAGGGAGTTCGGCGGAGGGAAGTACCGGCTCGTGGCGGGGGAGCGGCGGTGGCGGGCGGCACGGCTGGCGGGGCTCGAGACCGTGAGCGCCGTGATCAGGAACTCGGACGATGCGGGGGCCATCGCGGTCGCCCTCGTGGAGAACCTGCAGCGCGAGAATCTGAACCCGATCGACGAGGCGCACGGGTACGAGACGCTGATGGAGGTCGCTGGAGCGACGCAGGTCGATGTCGCGGAGCGCGTCGGCAAGGACCGGAGCACCGTGGCGAACGCGCTTCGGCTGCTCGATCTGCCCCCTGACGTTCAGCAGATGCTGCGAAGCGGGAAGCTCAGCGCAGGGCATGGGCGGGCGCTGCTGGGCCTCGGCAGTCCCGACGAGCGGCGGCGAGTCGCCGAGCGGGCGGCGGCTCGCGGGCTGTCCGTGAGAGAGGTCGAGGCGCTCGCGCGCGGGGCCGTGAAGAGGAAGAAGGCGGCGCGACCGAGGCGCAGCGATGACCCATTCATCAGGGAGTGGGAGGAGCGGCTTCAGAGGGTGTTCGGAACCCTGGTGAGGATCGAACGGCTCGGGAAGGAGGGGTCCGTCCGGATCGAGTACTACTCGGACGAGGACCTCGAGAGGATCCTCGAGCAGCTCACGATGGGCGGCGCGAGGTGAGCGCGGGAGTCGGACAGGGCTTGGATGTTGACTTGGCGCATGTCGTCTGATAGCGTCGCGCCGTCCGTGGCGCGGGGCGTGGGAGATGGGCTCGGAGCGAGGCTCTGAAGCCAGGTCGCAGGGGGGTCCGCGATGTTCCAGAAAGAGGGCGAGAGGACGACCGTGGGCGGCGTGAACACGGTGATCGGTGAGGGAACCACCCTCAAGGGCGACATCAAGGTCGAGGGCAGCATCGAGGTCGACGGGGACTATGAGGGCACGATCGACGCGACCGACACGCTGATCGTCGGCAGCAGCGGCAAGGTGGACGGTGACGCCACCGTCGCGAACGCCGTGATCGGTGGCCACATGTACGGCAACGTGTTCGCGTCCGGAAAGATCGAGCTTCGTCGCGGGTCCCAGCTGCTCGGTGACATCAAGACGCGCGGGCTCGTGATCGAGGACGGCGTCGTGTTCCAGGGCAACTGCCAGATGGGCGACGTCGTCGAACCGCCGACGCGGCGCCGATCGGATAGCCGACTCGAGCGGAGCGACAGCGAGGAACTCGAGGAAGCCGAGGCACGCTACTAGGTCTTCCTTGAGCGTGTCCTGCGCGGATCCGCAGCCACTGTGAAGCCCCCCGCGGCGGCACGTGTGGACAAATGTGCATAGCGGGGCCTCACTACGCTATCTCCCGATAAGATGGCACGTTAGATGACACGGGGGTCAGCGCGCAGGCGCGGTTATCCACCGGAGTCGCAGTCTGTCAGTAGCCGCGCCGAATGCGCAAGTGCGTGCGGTCCGCGGGGTTGCGCGTCGCCGCTCCGCGCGGCCGGCCGCGGCCTGCGCGTGTGGATGACCTGTAGATGAACTCCCGGCGCGAGGACGCACGGTCGTCGCTCGAGGAGGACGCGTGGTCTCGGAAGCGATTCGCAGGATCAGGGATGCGGAGAAGGCCGCGGACGAAGCAGCCCGCTCGGCTCACAGTGACGCGAAGCGCATGCTCGCCGACGCGCGGGAGACGGCCGAACGCATGCTGCAGGATGCGACACGCGAGGCTCGGGACGAGGGCAGGAAGCTCGTTGATGCTGCGCGTGCCGAGGCTGAAGCCCGCGCAGACAGCGCACTCGCGGACGGTCGGCGGGAGGTCGAGGAGATTCGTCGCACAGCCGCCGGTCGGATCAGCGCTGCAGTGAAGAGCGCGCTCAAGGCCGTGGTGTCGTAGCCGGGCGGAGACGGGGGCACATGGCGATCGCGCGGATGAAGAGGATCCAGATCCTCGCGCACAAGAGCGCCAGGGCGGATGTCGTCGCCGCCCTTCGGGAAGGCGGGGCCCTCCACATCACAGAGCCGTCGGTGGACCCCGCCGATGCCGCACGGCGCGAGCCGCCGCAGGACGTGGTTCGCCGACTGCAGGGTGAGCTCACGAAGCTCCAGCACGTGAGGCAGTTCCTCAAGCCGTACGCCCCAAGGATCTCAGGTCTTCACGCCCTCGCTGCCCCGAAGGTGCTCGTGAGCGATGACGAGCTCCGCGCCACGCTCGAGGCCGCGGACGTCGATGCCTGGTATCGACGCTGCGTCGAGCTCGAGGGCATGGTCCGGAGCGCCGATGCCGAGATCCTGCGCAGGGAGACCCTCGCCGCGGAACTGAACCGCTGGGCCGGGCTCGGCATGCCCGTGGGCGACGCGAAGGACACGGCGCGCGTCGCCGTGGGACTCGCAACCGTCGCGGCCACCGACGCAGGAGCGCTTCCGAGCGCGCTCGCGAGCGGCGCGCGCGAGACCGCGGTCGTGGAGGTGTCGCGCAACAGCTCGACCGCCTGCGTCGCGATCCTCTTCCACCACGACACCGCCTCGGCCGTGTCCCCGATCCTCAAGCGCTACAACGTCCGCTGGGTGGACCTCTCCGGCGCGTCCGGTCTTCCCGAGGACGCCGTGCGGCGACTCCTCGAGGAGGCCGATGCCGCGCGCGCGCGCATCGACGGGCTGCGCGCCGAGGCCGCGGCGCTCGCGGACGAGTACTCGCGGGTTCTCATCGTCTTGGACGAAGCCGCCGAGCGCCTGGCGAAGGAGACGGCGCAGGAGCGCTTCGCGGCGACGCGCGAGACCTTCCTCGTTGAGGGATGGGTCCGCGGCAGGGATGAGGCGGCCCTCGTCGGGCGCCTGCGCGCGATCTCGCCGGCGATCGAGATGCGAAGCCGCGAGCCCGAGCCCGGAGAGGACGTGCCGGTCGACTTCGACAACCGCCCGCTCGTCAAGCCGTGCGAGTTCGTCGTCACGATGTACGGCAGGCCGGCCTACTGGGAGTGGGACCCGACCCCGCTCATCGCGCCGTTCTTCATTCTGTTCTTCGGCCTCTGCGTCGGGGACGTCATCTACGGGGCGGCCATCGCGCTCGCCGCGCTCCTTCTGATCAGCCGGCTCCCGAAAGGCAACGCCGCGCGCGTCGCGCTGCAGCTGCTCGTGATGGGCGGCGCGGCGTCCATGCTCGTCGGCGTCCTCACCGGGAGCTGGGCGGGGATCGCGGCGTCCTCGCTGCCGTCGCCGCTCAGGCGGGCGACGCTCATCGACCCGCTCGCGGAGCCGATGACGATGCTCAACATCGTGTTCCTCTTCGGGCTCATCCACGTGCTGCTCGGCGTGGCCGTCAAGATGGCGATGAACTTCAAGGAGGGTCGCTGGCTCGACGCGGTCCTCGACGAGCTCGTGTGGATCGTGCTCATCGCCGCCCTCGCGCCGCTCGGGTTCAAGTTCATCTTCGGCGGCTCGGTGTCCGACGCAGTGATCGGCGCGTGCAGGACGTGGGCGATCGTGTTCCTCGCGATCGCCGCCGTCACGGGCGGGCGCAAGAACCGCAATCCGGTCCTCAAGGTCCTCGGCGGCATCCCGAAGCTCTACGGCGTCGTGAACTACTTCGCCGATGTGCTGTCGTACGCGCGTCTTCTCGCGCTCGGCCTGGCAACGAGCGCCATCGCGCTCGCGATCAACGGCGTCGGTGAGATGGCGTCGGGCATGCCGGTCATAGGGCCGGTGCTCATGGTGCTCGTGCTGCTCGGCGGGCACGTCTTCAACTGCACGATCAACATCCTCGGCGCGTTCGTCCATCCCGCGAGGCTGCAGTACCTCGAGTTCTTCGGGAAATTCTTCACGGGTGGCGGGAGGCCGTTCACGCCGTTCCGATCGGAGAGGCGCTACTCGACGGTCTCACGGTAGGCCGAAAGGCGCCGCCCGACGCGGGGGCGCGGAGCGCGACGAACACGGAAGCGATCCACGAGCGGGGAAGGAGCTGACGCATGGACGGGATGATGGTAGCAATGGCCGGGGCGGCGCTGGCGGCCGGGCTCGCCGGGACGGGCTCGGCGGTCGGCTGCGGCATCGCGGGACAGGCGGCGTCGGGCGTGGTCGCCGAGGACCCCGAGAAGTTCGGGCGGGTCCTGCTGCTTCAGGCGCTCCCGGGCACGCAGGGCATCTACGGCATCGTCGCGATGTTCCTCGCGATCAACAAGATGGTCGCGCTCGGGCTCGGGGACATGAGCGCGGGGCAGGGCTGGCGCGTCTTCTTCGCGTGCGTCCCCGTCGCGATCGCCGGTCTCACGAGCGGGATCGCGCAGGGCCGCGTCTCCGGCGCCGCGTGCGGGCTCACGGCGAAGCGACCCGACGAGATGGGCAAGGGCATGATCTTCGCGGTCGTTGTCGAGACCTACGCGGTGCTCGGCCTGCTCGCGACGATTCTCCTTCTCGGCCAGATCTAGGCCGGACAGGGGCGGGGCGATGGCGCTTGAGGACATCCTGAAGAAGATCGAGGCGGACGCCGAGGAGGCGTGCCGTGGGATCATCGCGGAAGCGCGGCGCGAGGCCGAGGCGGCGCTCGAGGCGGCAAGACGGAAGGCCGCCGCCGAGGCCGAGCGGATCCGCGCTCGGGCGACGCAGCGCGCCGACGAGGAGCGGAACCGCATCCTGACGCTCGCGAGGCTCGCCGCGCGGCGCGAGCTCCTGAGCGAGAAGCGCGCTCTCATCGACCGCGTGTTCGAGGAGACGCGCGAGAGCATCATGACGATGCCGGCCGACGAGTACGGCCGCTTCATCAGGGCGCTCCTCAGGCAGGCCGTGGAGGCCGGTGACGAGGAAGTGATCGTGGGGGAAGGGGAACGACGGATCGATCAGCGGCTTCTCGACGGGTTCTCGCAGGAGCGCGGCACGCCCGGCGGCCTCAGACTCTCCACTGAGCGGCGGCCGATCGACGGCGGCTTCGTGCTGCGCCGCGGGAAGACCGAGACGAACTGCTCGCTCGAGACGGTCCTTCGCGGAGCGCGCGAGCGGCTCGAGACCGAGGTGGCGGGCATCCTGTTCGCTGAGGACGCGACGCGGTAGGAGAGCGGATGGCCGACGACACCAGGTACGCCTACGCCGTCGCGAGGGTGAGGGGGATGGAGACCCGCGCCCTCGACCGGCAGTGGATCGAGCGGCTCCTCTCGGAGACGCCCGACGGCGTCCTGAAGGCGCTCGGCGACTCGGGGTACCAGGACGCGCTCGCCGGCGTCGCGCGTCCGCAGGACATCGAGCGCGGGCTCGAGCGGGCGCTCGCCCAGACGCTCGCGACGATCTCCGGCGTGTCGCCCGAGCCCGAGCTCATCGACCTCTTCAGGCTGCGGTGGGACTTCCGAAATCTGAAGTCGCTCCTCAAGGCCGCGGCGCTCAGGCGGGGCGACGGCCATCTCGGCCTCGCCGACGGCATCGGGACCGTGCCGCTCGACGCCATGAGGAAGGCGGTCGAGGAGGGCGGCTTCGCGCAGATCCCCGAGCCGGTCGCGGAGGCCGCGCGCTCGGCGCTCGAGGCGCACCGCGAGACGGGCGAGCTCGCGGCGATCGACCGTGTCTGCGACGCGGCGCTGTGGGCGCACTCGCTCGCGACCGCGCGCGCGAGGCGGAACCAGTTCCTGGAATCGTACTTCCGTGTCGAGATCGACCTTGCGAACGTCCGCGCGTTCCTTCGGATGAGACAGGCCGGGGCGGACGCGGCCGACCTCGCGCGAACGCTCGTGGCCGGAGGCGAGCTCGACGCGACCTTCTTCACGCGGCTTCTCGGAGAGCCGGTCGACTCGCTCGCCCGCGCGCTGGAGTACGGTCCCTACGGCGATCTCGCGCCGGCGCTCCGCGAGTGGGCGCCGGAGAGGTCGTACGCGGTCGAGCGCGCGTGCGACAACGCGCTGCTCGCGCGGGTCGAGCCCGCGAAGACCGTCGCGTACGGGATCGAGCCGCTCATCGCGTACGTCCTGCGGCGGCAGATCGAGATCAGGCTCGTTCGCACCGCCGTGCTCGCGAGGCTCGGCGGCCTCGCGAGAGGCGACGTCGAGGAGCGCCTGAGGAGCGTCCATGTCTAGAACCGCCACCATCGCCTTCATCGGGGACCGCGACTCCGTGCTCGGCCTTCGGGCCTTCGGAGTGGCCGCGATGCCGGCGGCGACGCCGGAGGAGGCGCGCGCGGCGTTCGCCGAGGCCGTGGCGGCCGGCCACGCCATCGTCTTCGTGACCGAGGACGTTCACGAGGCGTGCGCGGCCGAGATCGCGGCGCTGCGCGACCGGGCGCTGCCGACCGTGACGGTGCTGCCGGGCGTGAGGGGCTCGAGCGGGCTTGCGGCGAAGGAGATCCATCGGGCCGTGTCCGCGGCCGTCGGCGCCGACATCCTGGCGGTGGGACGAAACGACTAGCCGCGACGCGACGTCGCGCGGGAGACCCGGAATGGCACAGTCGAAGGTCCAGGGGTCCATCAGGAAGGTGTCCGGTCCGCTCGTCGTGGCCGACGGCATGCGCGAGGCGCGCATGTTCGACGTCGTGCTCGTGAGCGACAAGCGGCTCATCGGAGAGATCATCGAGGTGAGGGGCGACCTCGCCTCGATCCAGGTCTACGAGGACACCGGCGGCCTCGGCCCCGGCGAGCCCGTCGTGTCGCTCGGCGAGCCGCTGTCCGTCGAGCTCGGCCCGGGCCTCATCGAGTCCATCTACGACGGCATCCAGCGCCCGCTCGATCAGATCAGGTCGAAGGTCGGCGATCACGTCACGCGCGGCGTGCACGTGCCGGGCCTTGACCGCTCGAAGAAGTGGGAGTTCACGGCGACGGCGAAGGCGGGGGACGAGGTGACGGGCGGCGACGTTCTCGGCACCGTGCCGGAGACGAGCCTCGTTGTCCACAAGGTGCTCGTGCCGCCCGGCGTGAAGGGGACGATCAGGAGGCTCGCGAGCGGCGAGTTCGCGGTCGAGGACGTCATCGGCGAGCTCGAGGACGGCGGGGGGACGCACGAGCTTCGGCTCATGCACCGGTGGCCCGTCCGCCTCGCGAGGCCCTACCAGGAGCGTCTCACGCCCGAGGAGCCGCTCGTCACCGGGCAGCGCGTCGTGGACGCGTTCTTCCCGATCGGGAAGGGCGGCACCGGGTGCGTGCCGGGCCCGTTCGGCGCCGGGAAGACCGTCATCCAGCATCAGCTCGCCAAGTGGGCCGACGCCGAGATCGTCGTCTACATCGGCTGCGGCGAGCGCGGGAACGAGATGACCGACGTGCTCAGGGAGTTCCCCGAGCTCACCGACCCGCGCTCCGGAGAGCCGCTCATGAAGCGGACCGTCCTCGTCGCCAACACCTCGAACATGCCGGTCGCCGCGCGCGAGGCGTCCATCTACACGGGCATCACGATCGCGGAGTACTTCCGCGACATGGGCTACTCCGTCGCGCTCATGGCCGACTCGACCTCCCGCTGGGCCGAGGCGCTCCGCGAGATGTCGGGCCGCCTCGAGGAGATGCCGGGCGAGGAGGGGTACCCGGCCTACCTCCCTGCGCGCGCCGCGCAGTTCTATGAGCGCGCGGGTCGGGTCGTGTGCCTCGGGTCCGACCGCCGCGTCGGTGCGCTCTCCGCGGTGGGCGCGGTCTCGCCGCCCGGCGGCGACCTCTCGGACCCGGTCGTCCAGGCGACGCTCAAGGTCGTCAAGGTGTTCTGGTCGCTCGAGGACTGGCTCGCGTACGAGCGCCACTTCCCGGCCATCAACTGGCTCACGAGCTACTCGCTCTACCACGACAGCCTCGCGGACTACTTCCGCCGCGAGGTGTCCGAGGACTGGGAGACGACGCGGCAGGCGGCGATGAGGGTCCTGCAGCAGGAGGCGGAGCTCAAGGAGATCGCGCGGCTCGTCGGCGTGGACGCGCTCTCGAACCGCGACCGCCTCGTCCTCGGCACCGCGAAGGCCCTGCGCGAGGACTTCCTTCACCAGAACGCCTTCGACGACGTGGACACGTACACGTCGTTCCCGAAGCAGTACCGGATGCTCCGGAACATCATGGCGTTCAGCCGGATCGCGAGCGAGGCCGTCGAGCTGGGCGTCCAGGCGGAGGATCTGTTCGCGCTGGGGGTCGTCGGGGAGATCGCGCGGTCTCGCTACGTCCCGGAGTCGGACGTCGCGGAGCTGGATGCCATCGCGACGCGCATCGAGTCGCAGGTGCGCGCGCTCGTCGAGAAGCGCGAGGGCGCTCAGGTCTGAACCGAGCAGGGGAGAGACGATGCTGAAGGAGTACAGGACCGTCCGGGAGATCGCGGGGCCGCTCCTGCTTGTCGCGGGGGTCTCCGGGATCAAGTACGAGGAGCTGGCGGAGGTCGAGCTGCCGGGCGGGGAGGTGCGGCGGGGCAGGGTCCTCGAGGTGAACGAAGACGTGGCGCTCGTGCAGCTCTTCGAGGGCGCGACGGGCGTGAGCGTCGAGAGCGCCCGCGTGCGCTTCCTCGGGCGCGGGCTTGAGATCGGGCTCTCTCGCGACATCCTCGGCCGCGTCTTCGACGGCCTCGGGCGCCCGAAAGACAACGGCCCGGCGATCATCCCCGACAGGAAGAGCGACGTGGCCGGCTCGCCCATCAACCCGACCGCGCGCGACTACCCCAACGAGTTCATCCAGACGGGCGTCTCGTCCATCGACGGCCTGAACACGCTCGTCCGCGGCCAGAAGCTGCCCATCTTCAGCGGCTTCGGTCTGCCGCACGCCGAACTCGCGGCGCAGATCGCGAGGCAGGCGACCGTGCTCTCGGCCGCGGAGGACTTCGCCGTCGTGTTCGCGGCGATGGGCATCACCTTCGAGGAGGCCGAGTACTTCGTGTCGGACTTCCGGAGGACCGGGGCCATCGAGCGCGCCGTGCTCTTCATGAATCTCGCGAACGACCCGGCGATCGAGCGCATCGCGACGCCGCGGATGGCGCTCACCGCGGCGGAGTACCTCGCGTTCGACCTCGGGATGCACGTGCTCGTCATCCTCACGGACATGACGAACTACTGCGAGGCGCTCCGCGAGATCTCGGCCGCGCGCAAGGAGGTCCCCGGCCGCCGCGGCTACCCGGGCTACCTCTACACCGACCTCGCGACCATCTACGAGCGCGCGGGGCGCATCAAGGGCAGGAAGGGCTCCATCACGCAGATCCCGGTGGTCTCGATGCCGGAGGACGACAAGACGCATCCCATCCCGGACCTCACGGGATACATCACCGAGGGGCAGATCATCCTGGACCGGGCGCTCCACCGGAAGGGCATCTACCCGCCCATCAACGTGCTGCCGTCGCTCTCGCGCCTCCGCGACAAGGGCATCGGCGCGGGCCGCACCCGCGAGGACCACGCGAGCCTCGCCAACCAGCTCTTCGCTGCGTACGCGCGCGGCAAGGAGGCGCAGGAGCTCGCGGTCATCCTCGGCGAGGCCGCGCTCTCGCCCGAGGACAAGGCGTTCTTCAAGTTCGCCGACGTGTTCGAGGGCCGCTACGTGCAGCAAGGGACCGACGAGAACCGCACCATCGAGGAGACGCTCGCGCTCGGCTGGGAGCTTCTTGAGATCCTGCCGGTGGCCGAGCTCAAGCGCGTGAAGCCCGAGCACATCGCGAAGTACATGAAGAGGAAGGTCGACGCCGCGTGAGACTCCGCGCGAACCCCACCAGGATGCAGCTCCTTCGCCTGAGGCGAAGGAGCGTTCTCGCCCGCCGCGGGCACAAGCTCCTCAAGGACAAGCAGGAGGAGCTCATGCGCCGCTTCCTCGGGCTCGTGCACCACGTGCGCGACCTCCGCGCGGAGGTGGACGAGGAGCTCGCGCGCGCGCACCGCGCGTTCCTGTCCGCGCGGTTCGACATGGACCGAAGCGCGATGGACGCGGCGCTTTCGTTCTCGCGCCGCCTCGTCGAGGTGCGCGCGGACCGCGAGCAGGTGATGAACCTCAAGGTCCCGAAGTTCAGCGTCGAGTTCCCCGAGCAGGCGGAACTCGGGTACGGGTACCTCGAGACCACGGCGGACCTCGACCGCGCGCTTGCGATGTACGCCGCGGCCCTCCCGAAGCTCGTCCGGCTCGCCGAGATGGAGAAGGCCGTCCAGCTCATCGCCGCCGAGCTCGAGAAGACGCGTCGGAGGGTGAACGCGCTCGAGCACATCCTCGTGCCGAGCCTCGAGGAGACCATCCGGTTCATCTCGGACCGGCTCTCCGAGCTTGAGCGCGCGAACGCGACCCGGCTCATGAAGGTGAAGGAGATCGTGAGGAAGCACTAGCGGCAGCGGGGCCGGGGCGGCGTGACACGCCGACCGGCGCCGGCGGCGCCAGGCGGCTGGAACGAACGAGGGGCGCGGGTGACCGCGCCCCTCGTCGTGTTCGCGGGCCTTGAGTCCCGGCGGGAAGTCTAGAAGAAGAACTCCGCCCTGACCGAGTACTCGACGCCCATGTCGCTGATCGTGGCCTCGGACGGCTCCAGGTAGGAGCTGGAGTCGTGCTTGTAGCTCAGGCTCGTGTACCGGGGGTAGATCTCCGGACCGATGGCGAAGGCGCCGTCGCCCAGGTACCAGCGGGCCCTGATGACGGGGCCGATGGACCAGCCGGACGCGCCCTCCTCACGGTCGGACTCGCTGTAGCCGGTCAGCTCCAAGGTCCACTTGGCCGAATGCAGCTGGAACCTCAGGCCGAGGTCGAGTTCGATCGGATCGGGCTCGATCATCGTGTAGAGGCCCGTCAGGCCGATGGTCCGCCACGTGACCTGCTCGGTGTACTCGTTGTCCGCGCGGGTGTCCTCCCACTCCTCGAACCACTTCGAGCTCGACATCCCGAAGCTCAGCTCGCCGGCCATGGCGCCGGTGCGGTACCCGAAGCACATCTCGGTGTAGTCGAAGAGACCGTCGTCCGTGCGATCGAGGTAGTAGAGCGGATGGGCCGGGTCCTCGTCCCAGTCGTAGTACGGTCCGTGCCAGTAGGGGTTGAGCCAGGTGCGACCCATGCCGCTCAGACGAAGGCCCATGTAGAAGCCGTCATCCGCCACCGCGGTGCCTGCGCCGGCGAGCATCGCCACGACGAGCGCAAGCAGAACAGCGCGACGCATATGCCCTCCTTCTTGTTCCGCCCCCCCGGCGTCCCGCCTTCGCTGCGGGATTCCCGACGCGCCGGGAACGGGCGGCGTGGTTGCCCGTTCCGCCCCGGGAGGCCCGGGGCTTCCGAGCGCCGAATCTTAGCACAGGGCCGGTTTCTGCCAAGCGGAAAATGGCGCGCATCACGAGCGAGGCCGGCCGGCCGGGGACGACGGTCCGACGGCCACCTCGCACTCCTCCGTCCACGGTGGGCTCACGATGCAGAGGAACGCGAGCCCACTCTTCCCGGCGTTCTCGATCCACTGCGTCGCTCCGGGCGGGACGCAGACGGCGTGCCCGGCGCGGAGCGATCGGGACTCGTCGCCCACGTGCATGACCGCCTGTCCCTCTATGATGTAGTAGACCTCGGTGTGCGTGAGCGCGTGGGGGAGCGTCGCCGCGCCGGGCTTCACGAACGCGTGCGCGAGGCTGTACCCGAGCGCCACGGGGTCCCGCTCCGGGTGGAGGAGCTCTCGGATCTCCGAGTGGTCGGCGGCCGTCAGCGGCCTGGTCGTCGCGACGTCCTTGACAAGCATCGTGGTCCTCCATAGGGTCGCTTGAGCGCGGACGCCGTCGCGGACCGCCGCGGTGACGACCCCGACTCCGGCGGGCCGAGTATGCCCGAGACGACCCGCCACGACAAGACCGGTCGGGCATGCCCCCCGAAAGCTCCTCTTGTCACCCGGAGGGGTTTTGTATAGCATTGGCCCCCGGCGAACCGTAACCGGGGGAAACGCAGTTCCCATCAGAGGAGGTGAGGCATGTTCCGATTGGTGTTCTGCATCCTCGCCGCGGGACTCCTCGTTCCCGCGACGCTGCACGCCGCAATCTCGTGCGAGGATCTCGGCGTGGGCATCAACGTCGGAGTGATGCAGCCCATCGGCTGCACGCACGAGTACGCCGACGCGGGGCTCACCCTCGGGCTTCAGGTGTCGAAGCCCATCAACGACAGGTTCTGGGTGGCCCTGGACTACCGGCACGGGGAGACCCGGAACAAGCCGATCGAGGAGCTCTTCGGCGAGGACGGCGACCGCTTCTCCGGCTGGGGCGAGCCGGACGAGTTCCGCACGATGTGGAACACGGGCTCCCTCTCCGCCATCTGGAACATCATGCCCGAGGCGAAGGTCCGCCCGTTCGTGAGCGCCGGACTCGGCATCACCTGGTGGCAGGTTGAGGACTGGCGCGACGGGAAGGGCACCGTCCCCGTCGGCTACGACAACGACGGCAAGCAGGGCAGGCTGCGCGGCGAGAACCTCACGGGCATCGTCGGCGCGGGCGTCGAGTTCTTCGCCGGCGAGCGCACCGCCATCGGCATCGGCGGCCGCTACAGCTACCTCTACAAGCAGAAGCTCGACACGTGCGGGCTCTCTTCGATCGAGGAGTACGGCTTCGAGGGCATGGACCTCAACAACACGCTGCTCGAAGGCTATGTCGCGCTGACCTACTACTTCGGCCCGGGCGACTGCGGCAAGAAGGCCGAGCCCGCCCCGGTCGACCTCAGCGCGATCGACACCGACGGCGACGGCGTGCCGGACCTCTACGACGAGTGCCCCGGCACCCCGCCCGGGACGACGGTGGACGAGCGCGGCTGCCCGAAGGTCACGCCTCCTCCGCCTCCTCCGCCTCCTCCGCCCCCGCCGCCCGTGGAGATCAAGCCGCAGCTGCTCGCGGTGACGGTCAACTTCGCGCTCAACAGCGCGACGCTCGACGGCACGGCCAGGGGGAAGCTGGACGCCATGGCCGCCGCGATGCTTGCTGACGCGGATCTCGCAGTGAGGGTCGGCGGGCACGCGTGCGACCTCGGCGGCGACGAGTACAACGAGCGGCTGTCGCAGCGCCGCGCCGTCGCCGTGAGAGACTACCTCGTCGCGAAGGGCATCGCCGGCTCGCGCATCACGACCGTCGGGCTGGGCGAGACCCAGCCTCTCATGGCGAACACGACCGAGGCGAACCGGTCGCAGAACAGACGGGCGATCATCGAGCCCGTGCGGTAGCGGGCCGACAGGAGGTCGCGCGCCGGATGCGGCGCGGCGGCCCACGGATGGGTGCACAAGGGAAGGGGCGGCGCAGTGCGTGCCGCCCCTTCATCTTGCGCTCCGCCCGCAACCCGCACGGCAACACGCGCGCCGGCCTCGCCCGCTGCACGATTCCCGTGGCACACCGCTTGCTAACCTGAACAACCGAGCTCGGGCCGCCGCGCCCGGGAGGGCACGCATGCGTGGGCGGTCGGCGCCCCGGCCCGCTGAAACGCGTTCACCCACGGGGGGAAGCATGTCGGAGCGAACAGGCGACACGGTCCGCAGGAAGGTCCTCGTGGCCGCGTGTGACGGCCAGGACAGCAGGGTCCTCGTCGACCGCGTCCAGGGCGCGGGCTACAAGGCGGTCGTGTGCACGACGCCCGAGCAAATGCTGGATGCCGCGACGGCCTCGAGTCCCGACCTCATCGTCGTCGAGTTCCCCGGCGAGGAGCTGCGCCGCTGCCAGGCCCTCGAGCGGCTGTCGGATGACGGGCGGTCGAGACCCATCCCCGTGCTCGTGCTGCGGAGGAAGGGACAGGAGCTCGCGGGCGCCGCGAGCGACATGGACAGCATGTGCTGGCCCGTCGGCGCGGTCGAGTTCGCGACGCGGGTTCGCGCGATGCTGCGGATCGCGTACGGCGACGAGCCCGGCGCGACCCCCGCGGACCGCGACGCGCTGACCCGCGTGTACAACCGGCGGTTCTGCGAGGACCGCCTGGAGAAGGAGGTCGAGCGGGCGAGGCGGTACGGGAGGAAGGTGTCCTGTGTGGTGTTCGACGTCGACAGCCTCGGGAGCGTCAACGCGCGCTTCGGCCATGAGGTCGGCGACGAGACGCTCCGGGGGCTTGCCGACGTGCTCCTGAGCGAGACGAGGCAGTCGGACATCGTCACGCGGTACGGCGGCGGCGAGTTCGCGGTCATCCTGCCCGAGACGGACGGGCGGGCCGCCGGCGTCATGGCGGAGCGCCTCCGCGTGTCGTTCGGCCAGCGGTCGCCTGTGCCCGACCTTCCCGAGCTCGTGGCCACGATGAGCGGCGGAGTGGCGACCTACCCCGACCACGCCCGCGACGCGACCACCCTCATGCGCATGGCGGACTCGGCGCTCTACCAGGCCAAGCAGGGCGGTCGGGACCGCACGGTCGTCGCGTTCTCCGAGGCCGTCGGAGGCCGATGGAGCGACGCGGACACGGGCGCCAGGATCCTCCTCGTCGAGGAGAACGACTACAGCCGGAACGTTGCGTCCGTCGTCCTGCGGGCGAACGGGTACGAGGTCATCGAGGCGTCGGACGGCCCGACCGCGCTCTACCTCGCCAAGTCGGCCCGCCCCGATCTCGTGATCATCGACGTGAGCCTCAACGGGATGAGCGGGCTTGAGGCTGCGAGGAGGCTTGTGCAGATGGAGGAGACCCGGTGCATTCCGGTCGTCGCCCTCACGGCGCACGACATGCCCCGTGACCTCGAGGAGCTCGTCCGCGCCGGGTGCCGCGGCTACATCACGAAGCCCATCGACACGAACAACCTCGCCGCGCAGATCCAGTCCTATCTGCGGCGGTGACACGCTCCCTCGCGTGGTGGTATCGTTGGACTCCATGGCGAGAGAGCACGCCGCGCCCCCAGAGAAGGCCCGCGACATCCCCACCCGGCGTCCCGGGCCGCGCGCGCTCCGCGCGGCCGGTGTCGTCGCCGTGCTCATGGTGTTCACCGCCCCGAACGGAAGCCCGGCGTTTCCGGCGGGCGCACGGCTCACCCACGTTCCTCCAGTCATCGTCGAAGAGCGCGTCGCGCTCCAGGTCGAGGCGGCCCTCACCGGCCTTGCCGCCGCCGACGTCGCGGCTGCGGACGTCGTCGTCCTCACCCCGTCCGGGGAGCGCGCGTTCCCGCTCTCGCTGTCGGGGAGCGTTCTGCTGGGCGCGATCCCCGCGGACCTCGTCCTGCCCGCGGAGCTCCGCTACTACCTTCGCGTGACCGATCTGACCGGAGACGCGCTCACGGCTCCTCCGTCGTCGCCGGCGCCCGGCTGGTACGCGGTGGCGGTCGCGGGCCGGGCGAGCGTCGCGGCGGCCGCGGACCTGCCGCCGGCGTCGCTCGACCCGGGCATCGAGGTCATCACCCCGCTTCCCGGCGAGATCGTCCCGGGGCGCCGCCCCGACGTCGTCGCCGTCCTCGATCCTCCGCTCGAGAGCCCATGGACGGCCGTCGTCCTCCTGGACGGCCGGGACGTGACGGACGCCGCCGAGCTGCGATCCGACCACTTCTACCTCTCACCGCCGGAGTCCCTCAGCGTCGGCGCGCACACGGTGGTCTTCTCGGCGCTCACTTCCTCGCGGGCGGTCGAGGGGAGGTGGATGTTCTTCGTGCAGGAGGCCCTGTGGGTCCCGCGGACGCCGGAACCCGACGCGACGGCGGCGCCGACGGGGGAGACCTGGGAGTCAGCGCCCGTCCTGAGCGGCTTCGTCAAGGTCGGTTGGGCGGCGGTGGCGGCCGACGCCGCGGACGCGGAGTCGCTCGAGGTCTTCCTTCCTTATGAAGAGGTGAGCGCGCCGAGCCTCGACCTCTACGCGTCGTCCCTCGGAGTCGGGAGCACGTGGATGGCGACGGCGCGATACGACCCGCTCTTCGACGAACGACTGAGCGGGGCCTTCCTGTTCGAATCGTCGTCGTTTGACGCAGAGGCCGGCGATATCTACCCGTCGCTGACACGCGCGACGCTGGAGTGGGCCTCCGGGCTGGGGGCGCGCGCGGCGGTCCGCGTCGGGCCGACCAGGACCGACGTCGTCGCGCTCAGACTCGCCGAGGCCGACACGACCGACGGATGGGGCGCGTACGCGCGCTACGCGCTGGGGGCGAAGGAGACCGTGGCGTGGGGGACGGGCAGCGAGCTCGCGCTCGCGTTCCTGCACGCGTTCGACGACACGGCGACGGTGGCCGCCGCCGACCGCGTCGTCGAGCCCGTCGAGAACGACGTGCTCGCGGCGAGGCTTCTCGTCCGAGGCGGCCGGAGGTTCGTCGAGGCCGAGGCCGCGAGGTCGTGGTCGAGCGGCGTCGTCGAGGGCGACGGCGCGCACGCGCGCGTGCGGGTCGGCTACGAGAAGGACCACGCGAACCGCGCGTGGATCGAGTACGCGCGCGCCGACACGGCGTTCTACGCCGCGGGGAACATCGCCACGAGGCCCGGGCGGGAGAGCGTCGGGGTGGAGGCGGCCTATTCGCCGGCGGCGTTGGGCGCGCTCGTGACCGCCGAGGTGCACCGCACCGAAGGGTCGGCGTCCGGGACCGCGGCGGACGAGTGGGGGACGGTCCTCACGGCGCGGGCCGACGGCGTGCTCACGGTGGCGGGCGGCGACGCGCGGGGCTACGCGCTCGCGCGATACGACCGGACCCCGTACGACGCGTACGACTACCGCTACGTCCAGGGCGCCGCCGGGTGCTCGTATCGCCGGGACCGGCTGTTCGTCTCGCTCTCGCTCTTCTGGTCGCGCATCTCCGCCACGGCGGACAACGAGACCGCGGGCGCGGGCGGCGAGGTCCGCTGGGAGGTTCTGCCCAGCGACCTCACGGCCCGGGCGTCCACGCGCTGGACGTTCGGAACAGGCGACGACGACTCGACGCGGGCGACCCACACGCTTGCACTGCGATACCGCTTCGACGCCTGGGATCTCGAGACCGAGTACCGATACCTCGAGCTTGAGGACCGGGCAACTCCGGACGAGAGCTACACCGAGCACGTCGGGATCGTCCGCCTCGGACGGCGCTTCTGACCCGCTCCGTGCGGCGAGCGGCGGGCGGCCCCGAAACGCCGCCTCGGCCGGGAACAACTCGCCACGTCGCGGTCTCTAACTCACGAGCAACAGGGCGCGGAGGGCGTGAAGGGTGAAGCCCGACTTCGAGGAACTGGTGGCGCGCTACGACAAGAGGCTCGTGAACGTCATGTACGGACTGACCGGCGACTACGATGACGCGCTCGACCTCGCCGAGGAGGCCTTCGTGAGCGCCATGCGCGCCTACGACGGCTTCCGCGGCGACGCCGACCCGTTCACGTGGCTCTACCGCATCGCCGTCAACGTGTTCAAGAAGCGGCATCGCAGGCAGGCGCGCCGGGCCGCGTTGTGGCGGGACCATGCCGAGCAGGACCCGCCGCCGTCGGCGGAGTGGCGGACGCCGGCGCTCGACGCGGTCGAAAGGGAGCGCGCCGCGGCGGTCCGCGCGGCGGTCGCGGGACTGCGGGAGCCGTACCGCGAGGCGATCGTGCTCCGGTACATGTCGGACGCGAGCTACGAGGAGATCGCCGCGGTGACGCGGTGCTCGGTCGGCACCGTGAAGTCGAGGATCGCGCGGGGGAAGGCGATGCTCGGACGGCTGCTCGAGGGCAAGGTGTGAGGCCGCCGGGCGGACCGACGGGCGCGGCGGGGAGGAGACGATGGCAACAGGACGGGATGAGCAGAGGACCGGGGCGCCCATGGGGCCCGAGGACGAGCGGGTCGAGCGGCTGCTCGGCGAGCTCCGGCAGGCCGAGCTCCCGCCGTTCTATCGGGAGAGGCTGCTCGCGAGGCTCCGCGGAGACGCGGCGGGGCGGACGCGCGCGGGGCTCCTCCGCTCGCCCAGGCTCGCGTGGGCGGTCGCAGCGGTGGCAGTGGCCGCGCTGGCCGTCGTGCTCGCGCGCGGCGGGCGGCAGGCGCCGATCGCCGTCCCCGTCGCGCCGCAGGCGGAACAGGTCGCCGTGGAGTCCGAGGTTGTCGCGCCGAGGATCGACCCCATGCTCCCGCAGGGGAACGCGGTCGTGGGCGGCGGCCAGGTGGAGATCGTGGCGGCGATCACGCCGCCGCTCGAGGGGGCGGTCATCCGGTTGCTCGTGGACGAGGAGGACGTGACCGGGCTCGCGGAGGTCACGGCGGACTACGTCATGTACACGCCGGGGGAGCGGTTCGCCGAGGGCGAGCACGTCATCACCATCGAGATCCGAGACCGCGCCGGGAACAAGATCAGGGACATCACGTGGCTCTTCTACACGGTGGACGGACACCGCGCTCCGGACGAGCGCGTGTGAAACGAAGGGATGGAGGTGATCGCATGTTTCGCGCACACGGCATCATGCTGACGGTTGCGTTCGCCGTCGCGCTCGCGACGACGGGCCAAGCGGCCGCCGACGCGCTGACAGTCACGGTCTCGCCGGCCGAGGCGTACCTGAGGCCGGGCGCGGAGGTCCGCTTCACGGCCTCCGTGACGGACGCGCAGGGGCGGCCGGTCTCCGCCGAGCTCTCGTGGTCGGTGATCCCGCCGCGGCTCGGCCGAGTCGGCGCGGACGGCAGGCTCGTCGCGCTGAACAACGAAGGGCGAGGCATCGTGAGGGTCGTGGCTCGTCACGGCGAGGCCACAGGGTCCGGGCACGCGGTGATCGAGGTCGGGAGCGCGGCACCGAGGCGGCTGTCGGTCACGGTCGCTCCGCCGGACGCCGCGACCCCGACCGGGGGCCAGGTGCAGTTCGAGGCCTCGGTCACGGATCCGCTGACCGGGGAGTCCGTGAGCGCGGACGTGCGATGGGTCGTGCTCCCCGACGCGCTCGGCGTTGTGACGGGCTCAGGCCTCTTCACGGCGGGCGACGCCTCGGGCGCCGGCCGCGTCGCCGCGCACGCCTCCTCCGGCGGCCGCGAGGGCGTCGGCGCCGCGAGCGTGGTGGTCGGCGAGCCCGAGAGCGGGCGGCTGCGGGTGATCGTGAGGCCGCCTCGCGCCCTGTTGCGGCCGGGGGACGAGGCGCGCTTCGAGGCGATCGTGCTGGACGAGAGCGGCCAGTCCGTGCAGGTGCCGGTCGAGTGGTCCGTCGTGCCGCGCGCGCTCGGGGCCATCACCGCCGGCGGCGTGTTCACGGCAGGACCCGAGGAGATGGACGGGCGCGTCGTCGCGACCGCGATGGCCGTCGACGGCCCCGCGCGCGGGTTCGCGGCCGTCGAGGTGAGGTACCCGGGGCCCGCCGGTCTGCGCGTGCACATCCGTCCGAAGGGCGCCTCGGTGGCGCCGGGCGGGGACGTGCAGTTCGAGGCCGTCGTGCTCGGCCCGGACAATGAGCCCATCGACGTGCCCGTGGACTGGCACGTGCGGCCGGAGTGGCTCGGCACGGTCAGCGCGGACGGGTTCTTCACCGCCGCCGAGGAGTTCCCCGAGCCCGCGTCCGGCGGCGGGTGGCGCGGGGCCGTCACCGCGTCGGTCACCACGACCGAGGGGACGGCGAGCGACGCCGCGCGGGTGTTCGTCCGCGCGATGGGCCCGACCGCGCGTCTCAGGATCACGCCCGCCCGCGCGGTCGTCGCGCCCGGGCAGGAGGTGCAGTTCGACGCTGAGGTCGTCGGCCCCGGCGGCCCCATCCCCGTGACGGTTGAGTGGGCCGTGCTCCCGCCCGGCCTCGGCACCATCACGCCGGACGGGCTCTTCACCGCGAACCCCGCGTACGGAGACCCGACCTCGCCCGAGTTCGGTCCGCACGAGGGCGCCGTGGGCGCGCGGGCCACGCTCCCGGACGGCACGACGCTGTCCGACCTCGCGCATGTGCTCGTGAGGGTCCCCGGGGTCCCGGTTCGAGTGATCGTCGAGCCGCGCGTCGCGCTCGTTCCGCCCGGCGAATCGACGCAGTTCCACGCCGTGGTGCTCGGTCCGGACGGGGAGGAGCTGGAAGTGCCCGTCACGTGGGGCGTGGTGCCGCAGCGGATCGGCACCATCACCCCGGACGGGCTCTTCACGGCGGCCACCGACTTCCCGCAGCCCGGCTCGCCGGAGCCGCCGACCGGGCGCGTGACCGCCCAGGTCGTGCTGGGGCAGGATCGCGTGTTCATCGGCGCCGCCGTCGTGATCATCAACATCGGGATGCCCGAGGTCGTCGTGCGGGTCAGGCCCCGTGAGGCGACGCTGCGCCCAGGGCAGACCCGGCAGTTCGAGGCGCTGGTCCTCGATCAGAACGGGTCGCCGCTTCCGCTCCCGGTCGAGTGGCAGGTGCTGAACGCGGAGGCGGGCAGCATCTCGCCCGACGGTCTCTTCACCGCTACGACGCAGATCCTGCCCGGCCAGGTGAAGCAGACGCGCGTGGTCGCGACCGTGACGCAGGGCGGCGAGGTGTACAGCGACGCGGCTCTCGTGAGGGTGGTCCGCCCGATCGGGGGAGGAGGCTCGGAGTAGTCGGGACGATCGGAGTCGCAACGGATCGCGCGCCGGGGGCATTGGCTCCCGGCGCGCGTCGCGTCGGGGGTTCGTCCCAGCGCGCCGGCCCCTACCGCGCCGCGCCGGGGAACGGCTGCTGGTTGCGGAGGAGGTCGTCGTAGGTGCCGCGCTTCCTGAGCGGGACGATCTCGCCGTCGAGGACCATCACCTCGACGGGCGTCGGGTGCGAGAGGAAGAGGAGCGGGCTCATCGAGTAGCCGTAGGCGCCCGCGTTGAACACGCCGACGAGGTCGTCGAGCGCGATGTCGTCGGGAACCGGGAGCTCTCGGGCCGTGCAGTCGATCGGCGTGCAGAGCGGGCCGCCGACCCTCGCGGTCGCCGCGCCGGGGGACGCGAGCTTGTTGACGACGCGCGCCTCGTGGTCCACCTTCATGAGCACGGGCCGCAGGAACTGGTTGACCCCGCCGTCCGTGATGACGAACCGCTCGCCGCGGGATTCCTTGAGCTCGATCACCCTGCTCACGAACACCCCGGCCTCGGACACGATGTGCCTTCCCAGTTCGATGATGAGCCGCGCGTCCGCCTCCGCGAACGGGCGGAAGACCTCCTCGACGCGCGCGCCGAGGGCCGTGAGGTCGAGCGGCGTTTCACTGTCGTAGTGCGGCACGCCGATGCCGCCTCCGAAATCGATGGACTCGATCGGCCGGCCGGTCATCTCCTCGACGAGTCGGGCGACGGCGACGGCCCTCCGCGCGTTCTCCACGATCTCGTCGGCCTTGAGGATCTGGCTCGCCGTGTACACGTGGACACCGACGATGTCCACGGTTCGTCGGTTCCACACCTCGGCGACCCTGCCGAGCTTCTCCTCGTCGATGCCGAACCTGCTCGGGCCCCCGGCCATCTGCTCGTGGAGCGGACCGGCCGACCCGCGCCCCGGGTCCGCCAGCCCGTTCGCCGTGTTCACGCGCAGCGCGACCCGCGCGGGGACTCCGAGCAGCTTCGAGATGTGCGCGACGCGCTCGAGCTCTCGCACGGACTCGACGTTGATCGCGAAGATCCCCGCGACGATGGCCTCCTCGATCTCGCGGTCGGTCTTGCCGGGCCCGGCGAAGACGATGTCGAGCGGGTCGAACCCCGCCGCGCGCGCGACGTGGAGTTCGCCGCCGGAGGCGATCTCGGCGCCGGCGCCCATGCGACGGAGGAACCCGACCAGACCGAGCGACGGGTTCGCCTTGAGGGAGTAGAAGATGTCGAACGACGGGAAGGCCGAGGCGACGGCGCCGCACTTCGCCTGGATCATGCCGCCGTCGTAGATGTACAGCGGCGTGCCGTGGTCCGCGACGATCCCCGTCACGGGGACGCCTCCGATGTGCAGCACGCCGTCTCGCTGTTCGAAGTTCCTGAGCAGACGCTCCTCCTCACTTCTTCCTGAAGATGTCGATCCGCGTGGTCCCGCCGAAGATGTAGAAGGGGAACGGCTCCGCGATGGCGCTGTCCACCCCCATTCGCACGTACTCCTCGCACAGGTGGGCGCCCGTCTCGCAGAACATGACGAGCCGCGTCCGGCCCCGTCGGGCTGCGGCGAGGATGTCCTCCATCGTGTCGGTGGAGATGATCATGCCGGTCATGACGGCGACGTCGCACTCCTCGACGAGCTCGACGGTGCGCTCCTCGCCGTGCACCGGGATGCCGTCGATCTCGGAGCCGACGAGCGCGGGGTCCTCGTCGGTCCCGACGACCTCGATGCTGCGCTCCGTCAGCATCTTCACGAGGTTGCCGATGACGCCGACGTTGACGACGCGGCCGCGCTCCGCGCCGGCGAGCTCGAGCTGACGCAGGACCTCGCCCGCGATGATGCCGCTCCGCCGGACCGCCTTCTCAGCCGAGGTGCCGGAGAGCGTGAGGGTCTCATCGGGGCGCTTGTCGAACGCCGAGAACATCGCGTCGAGGGCTGCGACCTCGAAGCAGCGATACTTGAACTCGGCGGTCCGGCAGTCTTTGCCGAGCAGGTCGAAGCCCTCGACGAGCGCGGGGATGGTGGAGCAGTAGCACGCGCCCTCCGCGACCGTCTGGACGAGGAGGAACGTGTAGTTGAACGTGCGTTCGGCAGGGTTGGGCTTGAAGAGGAGGTCGGTCCGCCACAGGCCGCGGACGCGGAAGGCCTCGTCCGGAAGCCCCCTGCTCTTCTCGATCCCGATCTGCCGGAGCTCCTGGAGACACGTCACGGGCCGCTCCGGATGAGAGACCGCGTGCTATCGGATGTTGATCTGCCCGGTCTCGATGACCCTGTGTGACCCGGGCGACCGGGCCAGCGCGTCGTCCTCGGCGGAGACGACGATCCTGAAGCTCTTGTAGGGCGTTGTGACCCTGATGCCGCCCTCGAGCTTGTCGCTCAGCTTGAGGCGTCCGACGTTCACGGTGACCCTGTCCTGAGCCTCGACCCGGACGACGTACACGGACCTCGGCGGCGTGAGCCTGTCGGGGGGCGCGAGGTACTTCACCTTGAGGTCCACGACGCTGTTCTCGTTCTTGTCCTTGCTCGTCTTGATCTCCGCCTGCGCGGCCGGGACCGTGGACGAGATGCTGACGGCCACCTTCTTCGCGCAGCCCGCGAGTCCGGCGACGACGACGAGCGCGAGCACGAGCGCGCAGAGCCTCGAGCGGTCATGGGCCGCCTCCATCTGATTCGGATGCCTGCCGACCTCCGCGTGCTGCAGGGGGTGAACGGCTCGTCACATCATAGGCCGCGGAGCGCGCCGAATCAAGCCCCCGGCCCGTCGCACCGCGTCCTTGCCCCGCGGCGCCGCGTTCACTAGACTGGTCTGCACGGCGCGCGACGCGCCGGACGGAGAGACGGACCGCGGCGCAGGCCCATCCCGGGGCCGTGCGCGGCGGCTAGGTGCATTCACGGGCGGACCGCGCGAGCGCGGCAACCGAAGCGAGGGGAAGCATGGCCAGCGACGCGGGGCGGGCAGACGGACGGAAGGACATCGAGGCGATCCAGACGCTCGCGGAGGCGCGGGGCAAGATCCTGGGCGAGATGCGCAAGGTCATCGTCGGCCAGGACCGCGTCATCGAGGAGCTTCTCACGGCGATCCTCGCCGACGGGCACTGCATCCTCGTCGGCGTGCCGGGGCTCGCGAAGACGCTCATGGTGAGCACGCTCGCCTCGGTGCTCGACCTCTCGTTCAAGCGCATCCAGTTCACGCCGGATCTCATGCCGTCGGACATCACGGGGAGCGACATCATCGAGGAGGACCCGGCGAGCCACGCGCGCAGCTTCAAGTTCATCCGAGGTCCGGTGTTCGCGAACGTGGTGCTGGCCGACGAGATCAACCGGACGCCGCCGAAGACGCAGGCCGCGCTCCTCCAGGCGATGCAGGAGAAGGAGGTCACGGCCGGGGGGAACACGTATCCGCTCGACCTCCCGTTCTTCGTGCTCGCCACGCAGAACCCCATCGAGCTCGAGGGCACGTACCCGCTGCCGGAGGCGCAGCTCGACCGCTTCATGTTCAGCATCCACGTGGGATATCCGACCGAGGCGGAAGAGAGGGAGATCGTCGAGACGACCACGAGCGCATACCAGCCGGACCTCACGCGGGTCCTGACCGGCGAGGACATCCGGGGGCTCCAGCGGCTCGTGCGGCGCGTCCCGGTGCCGGGGCACGTGCTCGACTACGCCGTGCGTCTCGCGCGGAGCACGCGCCCGGCCGACGGATCGCCGGAGTTCGTGCGGAACTGGGTGAGCTGGGGCGCAGGCCCGCGCGCGTCGCAGTACCTCGTGCTCGCGGCGAAGACGCGCGCCGTGCTCGCGGGGAAGTACGCGCCGGAGACCGACGACGTTCGCGCGGTCGCGCAGCCGGTGCTGCGGCACCGCATCGTGACGAGCTTCAACGCCGAGGCCGACGGCGTGTCGCCGGCCGACATCGTCGAACGGATCGTGGCGGAGGTGAAGTGACAGGTGGCGGGGCTCCATCATCCCCGCCCGGCGAGTTTGGCTGCGAAGCAGCCTTGTCTGAGCCGGAGGGGATGATGGAGCCCGCCGACGCGGTCGCGGATGATGGGCCTCCGCCTCCTGGGAGCCTGATGACGAACGAGTCCTTCCGACGCTATCTGAACCCAGCGGTCGTCTCGAAGCTCGCGACCATGGAGCTTCGCGCGCGCCTCGTGGTCGAGGGCTTCGTGACGGGGCTGCACCGCAGCCCGTACAAGGGCTTCAGCGTCGAGTTCGCCGAGCATCGGCAGTACATGCCGGGCGATCCGCTCAAGCACATCGACTGGAAGGTCTTCGGCAAGACCGACCGCTTCTACATCAAGGAGTACGAGGAGGAGACCAACCTCCGCGGGCACGTCCTGCTCGACGCGAGCGCCTCGATGGCGTACGGGTCGGCCGGCGTGTCGAAACTCGAGTACGGGCGGTACCTCGCCGCGGCGCTCATCTACCTCATGCTCAAGCAGCAGGACTCCGTCGGCCTCCTCGTGTTCGACGAGGCGGTGAGGCGGTTCGTGCCACCGCGGTCGAGCGCGAAGCAGCTTCACCTGCTCCTCGCCGAGCTCGACCGCGCCGACGCATCGTCGGAAACGGACATCGGCCTCGTGCTCCACGAGCTCGCGCGGCGGGTGCGGCGCCGGGGGCTCATCATCCTCATCTCCGACCTCCTCGACGACGCCGATCACGTGCTTCCGGGGCTCAAGCACTTCCGGCATCTCAAGCACGAGGTCATCGTGTTCCACGTCCTCGACCCGCGCGAGGCCGACTTCGGGTTCGACGTGGACGCGTCGTTCCGCGACATGGAGACGGGCGAGGTGATGACCACCGAGCCGTTCACGGTGCGGCGGGACTACCTCGACGCCGTGGGGCGGTGGACGACGACGCTCAGGCGCGAGTGCGCGGAGAGCAGGATCGACTACGTGCCGGTGCTGACCTCGACGCCGTACGACCGGGCGCTCTTCTCGTACCTCGAGAAGCGGAAGCGGTTGGGATAGCGCGGCGCGGGCGGGTCGTGCCGGGTCGCGCCGGAGGTCACACGTGAACCTCACCTTCCTGAACGCCGGGTTTCTGTTCGCCGGGCTTGCCGCGCTCGTCCCGCTCGTCATCCATCTGATCAGCCGGCGGAAGGTCGAGACGGTCGACTTCAGCTCGCTTCGGTTCCTGAAGGAACTGGAGCGGAAGCGCATCCGACGTGTCCGGCTGCGGCAGATCCTCCTGCTCGTCGTGCGGTCGCTCGTGCTCCTCTGCGCGGCGCTCGCGCTCGCGCGGCCGACCCTCCGCGGCGCGCACGCGGGCGGCGCGCACGCCCGGACGTCGGTGGCCATCGTGCTCGACGACAGCGCGAGCATGTCGCGCGACGGGCAGGACGGCCGCCCGCTCTTCGACGCCGCGGTCGCCGCCGCGCGCGGGATCGCCGGCCTCCTCGCCGAGGGCGACCAGGCGTTTCTCGTCACGGCCGGCGTCCCGCCGCGCTCCGTGCTGCCCGGGGGCACCTTCGGCCGCGAGGCGCTCAAGGCCGCCGTCGACGGCGTGCGCGTCGGCGCGGCGGCGACCGACTACCCGGCCGCCCTCGCGCTCGCGCGCGACCTCCTCGCCGGAGCGCGCAACCTCAACCGCGAGATCTACGTCATCGGCGACATGCAGCGGAGCGGGTGGCGTCTCGCGACGGCCGGCGCGGAGTCGGCCCGGGCGCCGGATGCGGCGGGGCCGAGGACCTACTGCCTTCCCGTCGCCGGCCCCGAGAGCAACCTCAGCGTCGTCGTCACCGGCGTGGAGCGCGCGTACGGGGGCACGCGGGGGCTTCACACGATCTCGGCCGAGGTGAGGAACCACGGCCGGCGGCGGGCAACGGTGCCGGTCAGGCTCTTCCTCGACGACGCGCAGGTCGGTCAGGCGGGCGTTGACGTGGGGCCCGGGGAGTCGTCCCCGGTCGGCTTCGCCGTGGCCGTCGACGGGGCTCGGTGGCACGCGTGGCGCGTGGAGATCCCGCCCGACGCCTTCGCGGGCGACAACGAGGCGTACCTCGCGATCCCTGCGACAGAGCGCGTCGAGGTGCTCGTCGTGGAGCCCGACGGCGCCGACGCGCGTGGCGACGGCCACTACCTTCGGCTGGCGCTGGACCCGACCGGCCGCGGCGAGCGCTTCTCTCCCGTGGGGGTCGCCGCGTCGGCGCTCGCGGGCCAGGACCGCGGACGGTTCCCGGTCGTCGTCTTCGCGGACGCCGGCAGGCTGCCGGGGTCCGGACTCGAGTGGACCGAGCGGCATCTCGCCGACGGCGGCGGCGCGCTCTTCGTTCTCGGGCGAAGGACGGACGCGAGGTTCTGGAACACCGGCCCGCTCTCGTCCGTCACGGGCGTGACGCTCACGGTCCCCTTCGAACGCTCGAGCGGCGCGCGGCTCGCTCCGGCGGGCGAGGGGCATCCGATCCTCGACGGGCTCGTGTTCGGCGGACGCTTGATCGACGACGTGGCCGTGCGCCGCGGGTTCGAGGCGACGCTCGCCGGCGCGGAGGAGATCCTC
>VGIX01000012.1 GCA_016867725.1 Candidatus Effluviviaceae Genus I sp. | reverse complement strand
ACGGCGACCCAGTGGAACTCCACGGCCTTGTCACCCGCGTCCGACCGCACGTCGAAGCCGCCGTTGTCGATGCGCGCGACGTAGAGCGCGCTCCATGCGCCGATCGGCGTCGCCGTGACCCGGAGGTCGGCGGCGCCCGCGATGGACTCGGCGAAGAGACGGTCGAAGTCGATGCGGGCCGCGCCGGCCGCAAGCCGCCCGCTGCCCGAGGCCATCACCTCGACGTCCGCGGCCGTCACGCCGAACACCGCCTCGGTGCCGCGGGACGTCGGCACGGTGCGCGCGGCGAGTCCTGTATGGAGGATCGTCCCGAAGACGTACAACCCCTCCGAGGACGAGGACGCGCCTGACGCGTACACCGCGTACACGTTGTCGTCGACGGACTTGTCGAAGTAGCCGCTTCTTCCCTGGTACGTACGCGAGTACAGCGTCCACGTGGCGCTGGCCACCCCCTCCGGGGACGCCACCCAAAGGCCGTCTGCGTACGAGGAAGACCTGGTGTTTGTCACCTCAAGGACAGGGTACCCACCCTCCCGGACGATCTCCACGCCCAGCCCACCGACGAACTGACCGGAGTAGCCGGAGCCGAGCGCCTTGGCGTAAACCGCGCTGCCCGTGCCCGAGCTCCGGCAGTCCGCTGCGTACCCGGTCCCCTGTGACAGGAAGTATGCCCCGTTCGCGGTGGCGTAGCCTACGCCTGCGACAGCCGACGGCACGAGGGGGACCGTCATGCCGCCGATCGGCGCGCCGGTGTTCCCGACGATGCTGCTCGTGGAATCAGCCTCGACGAACAGCGCCGGGGTGTCTATGTAGCGGGCGTCGGCGGCGATCCGCGCACCGGACCTTCCCACGCTCGAGACCTGGAGCTGCCCGGGCCGTGCCGTGGGGCCTCCCACGATGACATCCCCGTCGTTCTCCACGTAGACCGCGTTGACTGGACTGCCGTCGGGGGCGTCCAGCGAGTTCCCGTCGCCCACGCCGGCGTCGTCCGTCCCGTCCGCGAACCCTGCGGGCACGCTCTTGAGCTTCGTCCAGTCCACGGGGTTCCCCGGCGAGTTGATCGTCCCCGCCGCGCTCAGCGTGGACGAGAGCGCGAAGCTCGCCGCCGCCGTCCCGCCGAGGTTGTCCGCGTTGTGCGCCTGCCGGGCGTACGGCGCGGCCACGAGCTCGCGCCGCGGAGTCATGATCTCACCGTTGACCACGACCTCGAGCCACCGCGTGGTGCTGAAGTCCACCGCGAGCGGGGTCACGCTGCCGAGGACGACCGACACGACGCCAATGGAGTTCGTCGTGACGTTCTGCGTCTCGTTCCAGAGGAGCGAGCCTCCGGACGCGAGCGTGTAGATTCTGAAGACAATCGTGACGGCCTGATTGACGAGGGGCTCGTTGGAGGCGTTGGTGAGCATCACCTGGTAGTTCATCTTCTGTGGGACCGCGGCCGTCGAGACGGCCGCCGTCGCGAGCAACGCCGCGACGAGCATGAGCACGAGCATCCGGCGGTTCATCACGTTCTCCCTTCGCGCGCCGCGGCGCTACCTGACGACGAGAGCCTTCTCGGTCAACGACCGACCTTCCACCTCGAGCCGGGCGAAGTAGACGCCGGCCGCCACGCCTGCGCCGCGCCCGTCGGCGCCATCCCAGACGCGCTCGTGGCGGCCCCGCTCGAGCGGCCCGTCCACAAGCGATCGCACGAGCTGTCCACGGATATTGTAGACCGCAAGCAGCACCGTCCCCTCGTGCTCGGGAACGTCGAAGCGGAGCGTGCGGGCGCCGGCGCCGGGGTTCGGCATCGCCGGGTAGAGCCTCAGGACGAGCACACCCGGGGTCGTGACGAAGGTCGGCGACCCCGCGACGGCTTCCTCCGCGCCGTCGGCGTGGACCGCCCTGACCTCGTACCAGAACGTCGAGCCGGGCCAGAGCGTCGCATCCTCGTAGCTCCCCGGCGACTCGACCGGCAGAGACGCCGCGTTCAGTCTCGCGTAGTCGCCGTGCTCGGCGTTCGCGCGGTAGACGTTGATCCCGACGACGCCGGCGAGAGAGCCGATCGTCCAGCGCAGCAGCGCGGTGCCGCACTCGGTGAGCGAGGCGAAGACGGTGCCCTCGACCGGGACGTTCACCCCCGGGAGCCCGAGCCAGAACCCATCGTGGATGCGGAGGGTCGCGCCCTGGCCCATCGGGCCGATCGCGTGCTGTCCGATGGAGTCGTGCGCGCGGTACGACGCGGACGCCGCCGCCGCGCCGCCCGAGTTCACCGACTCCGCGGCGCGCTGCGCCGCGTGTGCCACCGCCGCGAGCAGCACGAGTGCTACGACCACCATGACCGGCCTGCAATTGAGCCGTCGGCCTGCCACCCTTGAGTCCATGACCTTCATCCTGCGCCTCCTTGTCTCGCAAGGCCACTCAGCATGACGCTACGCCCGGGCTGAACCCGGGTCAAGACGGCGCTTCCCCGCCGTGCCTGAACCGTGATACAATCTCGACTGTGGTTCGACTGCCGCGTCCGCGGCAGCGCCGAGAGCCCCGCAGCAGGTCCTGCCTGAACGATGGAGGTGCGCCATGCGCCCGACCCGCCCGCTGCTTGTCGCGACCCTCGCCCTGGTGGTCGCCGGCCTTGCTCTCCCGGAGAACGCCCACGCCTACCTCTACGACTCTTTCGGTGCCGGCCCCGGCTGGCCCAACCGCGTGGACGATCGCATCGATGCGATGAACCCCACGGACCTCGTGGACATCATCGTGGACTTCTGCTCGACCCCGACCTCGGCAGACAGCACCTTCCTCGCCGGGTACGGTACGGTGTTCGGGGTCTTCCGGTTCATCGACGCCATCGCCGTGCGGGGCGTCGTCGTGTCGGACTGCTACAACATCGTGGCCTACCCCCGCGTGAAGCTCATCGAGTGGGACCAGCCGCTCCAACTTCACCTGGACGTGAGCGCCTGCGCCATCCAGGCGCGCTCGAGCCCGACCTATCCGTATCCGTCACAGGCCGTGTGGGACCTCAACCCGTCGGTCGGGTACATGGGCAATGGCGTGACCGTCGCGATCATCGACAGCGGCGTTGACGACGGCCACCCGGCGCTTGCCGGCAAGTTCGTGGCGGGCTACGACGGGTTCACCGGGCAGGGCGGCCCCGGCGTCAACCCCGACGACGACATCCCCAACTGGTTCCACGGCACGGCGGTCGCCGGCATCATCCTGGGCAACGACCCCACGCAGCAGTACATGGGCGTCGCCCCCGGCGCGGGACTGGTTGACGTCAAGATCTTCGACCCGCAGGGGAACAGCGCACCCTCGATCATGGTCGCGGCGGTGCAGTGGGTGATGCAGAACGCCTCGACCTACGGCATCAAGGTCGCGAACATGAGCTTCGGCGGGTTCAACGACGACGGCACGGACAATGTCGCGCGCGCGGCCGACGCGCTGGCCGCGTCCGGAGTTGTCGTCGTGGCCTCGGCGGGCAACTACCCCGCGACGTGGGGCGTGAGTTCACCCGGATCGGGCGACGCCGTCATCTGCGTGGGCGGCGTGGACGACGGGGGAACGGTGCTGCGCGGCGACGACGTGTACGACGTCGTCGCGAAGTACGGGCCGAGGAACGCCCCGCCCCCGTCGTACGTCACGGGCTTCAACGACCTCAAGCCCGAGGTCGCCGCGTACATGCGGAACATCACGACGTGCCGCGGCTCGGACCCCGGGCAGGGCGGCACCGGCTTCTGGCAGCATCCCGGCACCGGAACGTCGTGGGCAACCGCGCACGTGTCCGGCGTCGTCGCGCTCCTTCTCGAGAAGTACCCCGGGCTGACGCCGACGCAGGTCGATGACATGCTGCGCCTGAACGCCGAGCCGCGTGGCGCGCCCACCTATCCGTTCCTCGATCCCGTCTGGAACCACCAGTACGGCTGGGGCATCGTGTCCGCGGCGAACACGGTGAACGCGGTCCTGCCCGTGGACGTGTCGGTCAAGTCGTGGGTGCCTGGGACGTGGAGCAGTCAGAGCATCTGGGCCGGGCACTATCCCGTGAGGGTGGGGGATCCCAACACGCTGAACGCGAGGATCTTCGCCAAGGGCGGTCCCGCGGCCGGCGTCGTCGTCTCGTTCGACGTGATGAACTTCGGATGGGGCTCCCCGTGGCTGCCGATCGCGAGCACGACGGTGAGCGTCCCGTGGGACGGGAGCGTGGTCGCGACGATCCCCTACACGCCGCCTCCCGGCATGGACGGCCACAAGTGCTTCCGCGTGACGGCGGCCTACCCGCCCGACACCAACCCCGCGAACAACACGGCCCAGGAGAACATCGACGTCCAGCCCGCACCCAGCGCCGTCACCGCGTCGCGATCGGGCCAGCGGTACGCGTTCCCGGTCACCATGTGCGTCGAGCCGACCGTGCCGTTCCCGTTCCGCACGGCGGCCGCCTGCATCTGCACGAAGGACCTGCCGGCGGGCGCGAGCGCGTGGCTCGAGCCGGAGCCCCCGTTCGACCTCCCCCCCGGGCAATGCCAGCCCTGCTCGCTGATCGTGCAGGCGGCCGAGGGCGTGTCGTTCCAGCCGGGCCACGCCGTGTACGTGAACGGCTGGTTCTGGGGGAATGGGGTCGCGGAGGGCGGCGTCACCGTGTACTTCGTGAGTCAGCCGCCCATGGAGGCGACGATCGCCGAGGTTCAGTACACGGACGATCCGACCGGCCCGTCGCCGCTGACCGGGCAGGTGGTGACGGTGAGCGGCATCGCGACCGCGGGCAGCGACACCTACCCCGACCGCATTGCGATCCAGGACGGTGAGGGGCCGTGGAACGGGGTCTTCGTGCGCGACCCGGGCGTGGTCGTGCTCGGCGATGCGGTCACCGTGACCGGCACGGTCGTCGAGACGGGCGCGCTCACGGAGATCGATCTCGTCAGCACGATCGCGGTCACGAGCGGCGGCAACCCGCTTCCGCCGCCCACCGTGCTCGACCCGGGCGAGGTCGGATCGAGCGAGGCCTACGAGGGCGTGCTCGTCAGGGTGGAGAACGTCACGGTCGTGGGCGACAACCCGGACGACTGGCTGGTGGCGTCGAACGGGATCTGCCACGTGGGGAGATGGGCCGGGTACGCGTACACGCCGGTGCTCGACGACGAACTCCACGTGACGGGGATCGTGGGCTCGCTCGATGACCTCCGCAGGATCCAGCCGCGGAGCGACGACGACATCGTGCCCGCGACCGGCGTGCCGGGCGACGGGCTCCCGACGCGCGCGTCGCTCTCACAGAACCTCCCGAACCCGTTCCGCGGCGGCACCGGGATCGAGTACGGGCTCCCGGTGGAGAGCGCCGTGCTGCTCAGGGTCTATAGCGTCGGCGGGAGGCTGGTGCGGGTCCTCGTGGACGGCCGGCAGCCGGCGGGCCGGTGGACCGTGGCGTGGGACGGCAGGGACGACGCCGGCGCGCCCGTCTCGAGCGGCGTGTACTTCTACCGTCTGGAGACGGACGGCAGGACGGTCGCGAAGCGGATGGTGATGGTGGAGTAGGGGGCCGCGGGAGGCGCCGCCGTCGGACGCGTGCCCCAGCCGCGCCGGCTACCCCGCGTTCCTGGTCGGCGCGTACCCGAGCTCGGCCTGCGGGATCTCCAGCCAGCCGGTGCGCCGGAACATCCCCGTCTTGAGGAAGCGGTAGAACCCGGGCGGGTACTCCTCCTGGAGACGCCAGTCGTAGTGGTAGTCCTTTGCGTAGCCCGTGAGCACCACGACCTGCCCGTTCGACAGGGTCGCCGTCCCCACCGACCCGCGGAAGCTCTGCACGATGCTCCCCCACACCGTGAGGCTGCCCCGGGGGCTCCCCGTGTTCCAGTTGCCTGCGTAGAGGGAGTTGCAGAGAGCCATCATGGCGGCGTGGACGACGCAGTTGTCCTGGTTCGCCGCGTTGTTGGCGATGACGATGTCGCCGCCCGAGAGCAGCCCGAGCATGTCGTCGCAGCCGTCCAGCGGGCCGTTCGCGTCGCTCGCGCGGTAGCGGACGTCGTCGGTGATCGTGATGGCGCCGTTCGTGACGATGGTGAACCGGCCGTCGAGCACGCCTTGCACCGATACGCCGCCGTTGACGAACATGATGCCGTTGGTCGAGGCGATGCTGACGTCGCTCCACGGCCGGCCGGACTTCCGATAGCTCACGTGGCCGTGCATCGGCTGGCCCGTCACAGGATGCGGCCTCGCGAAGACCACCTCGTAGCTGCCGGCGAGGTCAATGCCCCCGCTCCTCGCGAGCGCTCGGAAGTCGAACACCGACGGCAGCCGGGGGTAGATGACCCAGTTCGCCCCAAGCACGTACCCGTCGCCGAAGTACGGGTTGTCGTGCGGGGGGTTGCTCTCAGCCGTGGACTCGATGCCGTTGTTCCCCTGCCCCGTGCCGTTGCTGTAGTAGAACGCGGCGTTGTGGTTCCGGTTCCTGTCGCCCGGGCCGCCGTAGGCGCTCGCGACGCCGTGCAGGAAGCGGGGGTCGCCGCAGATGCTGATCTGATCGTTCGTGAAGAGCGGGCCGTCGACGACATCGCCCGTGCAGAACCAGAGCGGATTGCCCCCTCCGGGCATGTGCTCGGTGTTGGTGAAGTACAGGAAGTCGCTGAAGAGGCCTGCCGTCACATCCACCGCAAGGCGCCGCGTGTGGGTGCCCACGGTGGCCTCGGAGACGACCGTGTAGGTGCCGGGCGCCGCCGCGTCCGGGACGATCCACTGGAGCACGGCTCCGTCTGCAAACTGGTAGGGTGCGAAGCCGGACGGGTACAGCGTGTCGGCGCCGGCCGGAGGATCGATCTGCGCTTCAAGCCATGTCTGGCACCTGTCCAGGCCGCCCTCGGCAATGTAGAACGCCTGGGACCGGCTGAGATGGTGCGTGGCGAGACTGGCGTCAAGGGACGCGAACTGGAAGACGCCGAGCGCGAGGATCAGGATCACGCACATGAGGATCATGACCGTCGGCAGGACGACACCGGAGTGGCCTCCCAGGACAGCAAGGCGGCGTGCGCCGCGGGGCTGCGGGTGAAGTGGATGCTCCATCTGTGATGATCGAGGGGCACGCTTGCGGCGCACGCGAGGATGAGCGAACCTATTGTGGGGCTTGAGACTACCGCAGCAACACAGCCTTCCGGTCCACGACGCGCTCGCCTGCGGCGACCCTGAAGAAGTACACGCCGCTTGCGACCGGGCGGCCGCCCGCATCGTGCCCGTCCCACAGGAGCGCGTGCCTGCCGGCGGCGAGCACGCCGTGGTCCACCCGCCTGACGAGTCTTCCCGCGACGTCGTAGACCGACATCGCGACCTGCGCCGGGTCGGGCAGCGCGAGGGCGAGGCTCGTCGCGCCAGTGAACGGATTGGGCGTTGCGTGATGGACCGCGAAGACGATGGGCGACTCGGGGACGCCCGTGCCCGAGCCGGCGATGCGAACGTCGCAGCGCACGGGGACGGAGTACGCCCCGTCGTTGGCCTCGACGTGCGCCCAGAGCGTGAGGACCGTGTCGGCGGGGGCGGCGACGATCTGGATGACGAACGGGTCGGCGGCGTTGGACGCGCTGCCGCCGGGCGGGACGTCCGGGAAGACGCCCGCGCCGTCAATGACGGCCGCGACGCCCTCCTCGGCCGTGAGGAGCGCGCCGATGCCCGTGGCGCCGATCACTCCGTGGTTCGCGAGAGTGAGCGCGAGCGAGACGATCTCGCCGGGCTCCGCGACGCCGTTGCCGTTCCCGGCCGCGTCGTCGAGCGCGACGGCGTCGAGCGTGAGCCAGGGGCGCGCGGGGTCCTCCGCCGCGACGGTCGTGAAGAGCACGGCGAGCCCGTCGGCGAGCGGCGCCGCGTTCACGTCATGCGCGCCGTTATGGAGGTAGCCGATGCCGTCGGTCTGCTCCGGGTTCTCGATGCCGACGGTGCACCCGGTCGGGTTCATCACGGTCTCGTAGAGGAAGAGGATCTCCGTGTCGCCGGTCGGCGTCGGGTAGTACGCGGGGTGGCGGAAGACGACCTGGAAGGTCTGGAAGCTGCTCGTGCCGTAGATGGGCACCCCGTCGAACTGGATGATGAACCTGTGGTTCTCCGTGTCCATCCAGCGATAGATGTCTCCCGCCGCGGCAGGGTTCAGGTCATCCCAGAACGGCGCGATCATCCGGTCCGGCCCGTCCGGACTGCCGACGGGTGAGTTGGTGCCCATGCGATAGTCCTCGACGCCCATCGCGACGAAGCCGTTCGAGCAGACCGACGCCTGCGTGTGCGAGGTGCCGTAGTACTTCACTGCGAAGGGAAGCGAGATCGTCGTGATCCTGTCATCGTTGTTCGTGATCTGCGCGATGAGGCTGCCCGGCCCGGGCGGAGCGATGTCGTACCACTCGAAGGCCGGAGCGCACGCGTACCCCGTGTCCGACGAGTCGTACGCGTAGTACCCGTACGCGTCCGGCCCCGACGGCAGGGTCGTGGTCAGGCCGGCGACCGAGAGCGCGAACGCGATGGTCTCCTCGTAGAGGTAGGAGTGGCCCACGCCCGAGAGGTGCAGCCGGAACTCCGCGACGTGTCCGTTCGGAGCCGGCGGCGAGACGGACAACAGGAACGGCGTCGGCGCATTCGTCGCGCCGTTGCCCGACCGCACGAGTCCGAGGTGCGCGGTCCCGGCGGTCACGGCGACGTGCGGGCTCAGGCACTCGAGCTCGGCGACGACATCCCCGGCATCCAGGGGACCGACGTTCTCGAGCGTGACCTCGATGGCGACGGTCTCGCCGTGTGTGAGGTCGCCCGCGCCGTCGCCGCCGGGCGGACCGTCGTCGAGGACGAGCGCGGCCAGGCTCATGTCGGCGGTCGCGAGCGGGACCGAAGGCGGCGTGATCCCGATGGTCAACGCGCCGAACGTGACGTCCATGGCGAGGTGCACGCGGTGGCCGACGATGCACTCGGCGTCGGCGACGATGGCGTACGGTGTCACGCACCACGCGTGGCCGCCCGGCGGGATCGTGCCGAACGACGCGACGCTGTCCGGGATCGAGGCGTGCTGGTCCGGTGTGCGCACCGTCCCCGTCACGTTCACGGCGTCCCCGTCGCCGACGTTCGTCAGGCGAAGAAGAAGGGCGGCCGACTCGCCCGGGCTCAACAACCCGTCGCCGTTCCCGCCCACGGCGTCGTCCACCTCGACCTCCGTGCACACGACGAACGGCCCGCTGTCCAGGACGGTGACCTCGCCCTCGTACGGGTAGCGGTTCCGCGCCGTGACGGTCACCGCCATCGTGCCCGCGCTCGACGGATCCGGCGCGAGGACGACGCGCCCGTCCGCGTCCGAGTAGTCCCACTCGTGGACGTCGCTGCCCTTCACGCACGCGACGAGCGCGCCCTGAAGCGGCTGGCCGGCCGCGAAGACGGTCACGACGAAGCTGTCCTGACTCGCGTGGTAGTAGGAGCCGTGGAACGCCTGGAGGGTGCCCGGCTGCCCCGTCCACAGCATCATGTCGGGGTCGCCGAGGAGGTTCCACCCCTCGTACTCCTGCCGCATCTGGTCGAAGTTGTAGATGGCCGTCTTCGCCGCGACCGTCGCCGCTCCGATGACGCCCCCGTCAGGCCCGAACGCCTGCGCGAAGAAGCCCTGGTCCGCCGCTCCGCGTCTGCGCGACAGCGTCTGGCTGCTCTCGATGGACGTGTTCGTGCTGAGGAACGCCGCGGCGCCGATGGGGTTGGCCGCCGACCCGGCGCGGGTGATCGTCTCGCAGAGGAACCCGTCGTCCTGGTACGTGCCGGTCCCGCAGGTCGCCGAGATGACGACCGAGAGCCTGTGCGTGTTGGTGAGGCTCGAGGGGTTGATGTTGAAGGGCGGCATCCAGTCTGTTCCTGCGACGCCGCGGTAGTTGATGAACCCGCGGCCGGCGTTCATGGACTGATACACCTGCGACTGCGTGACGTAGTTGCGCTTGAACAGCGTGTCGATCGGCGCGAACCCGGCGGGCTCCATGAGGTCGTAGATGAACCACGTGTTCCTGTAGTAGATCGCATCTCCGCCATCGAAGTCGTCGGCGACGGTGAGAAGCGCGCTCGCGGGCCACTGAGGGTTCCCCTGCACGGGGTTCCGCTCGTAGCTCAGCACCTTCGCGACGAGCGTCGCGCACTGCGACTGGGTGTCGGCGGAGAGCCGGCCGACCATCACGTCCACGAAGTAGTCGGCGCCCTCGAGGGTCGCGTAGTAGTCGTCCGTCCACGTCTCGCTGTAGTAGGCCGGCACGACCTCGGTGTCGCCCACGAGCAGCACGTACTCGGGCGGGATCTCCCACGTGTCGTACGCGTTCTGAATGTAGGCCTTGATGTCGGCGGCCGACGAGCCGGTCTCGTTGAGCGTCACGACCGATGTCTTCACGCCCTTCCGGTGCTTCCAGTCCGCGAGCGGCTGGATCTGCGAGACGAACGACGGGTTCGCGATGATGAGATACCGCGCGCCCTGGGCGCGGCCCCCGCCGGCGGCCGGCCTGTGCGCGGCCGGGTCGGGCCTGTAGTTCGCCACCGCGTGACGATAGAGCGACTCGAAGGCGGGACACCTGGGGCGAGCGCGGGCGTCCCTCTCGTTGACCCCGGCCCCAGGCTCCGTGGTGATCGTGACGGTGACGGGCTGCGGGTCGTACGCCGGGATGTCGAATGTCACCTGAACGACGCGGAGATCTCTCAGGACGGCCGGCTCGGACACGAAGGCGCGGCCCTCGGGCTCGCAGCGGAAGGAGATGCGCCCGCGGTCCGGGACGCGGACGAGGACGACGCGGGCATCCTCCGACGGGGACGGTCCACCGGCCTCCGCGCGGGGCTCGCACCTCACGACGACCTCGGAGGCCGTGTCCCTGAGCACCGTGACCTCGGGGACGGGGAGCGCCCTTGCCGGCCCAGCGGCCGCGAGCATGGCGAGGACGAAGACGGCGGTCAGCGGACAGGGCTGCCGGCGCGCCGGGCTGGCGGTCAGCGGTGCGGACATGCTCCCTCCTCATGAAGGGACGGATGCGGCGTCCCGATGCTGGTTCGTTGCTCAATTATCGCACACGATGACCAGTCTGTCAATCAGGCGGGCGAAGGAGGTCCGGCAGACGGCGGCCAGGAGCATGATCGAGCCGCGCGGACACTGAAGTGCGCGCCGCGGCCCGGCACATCGGGAACGAGATCGAGCGGCAGCGCGCGTACGCGGCCGCCGACGACTCGAACGGCAAGTCGAAGGTCTCGAAGATCTACCTCGTGAACGACGACGTCTGGGTGACCGTCGAGCTCTTCATCGCGTCCCCCGATGACTTCAAGGAGGTCTTCCAGCGGTCGCTGTCCGCCATCCTGAACGGGGCGAACAGCTTCCTCGCGAAGATGAACGAGAGAGAGAGCCGGACTGGTCGGCGCGTGCGCGCGTCGCGAATCGAAGCGCCCCGGGTCTCCCCGGGGCGCTCGATCGTCCAAGGCGGTCAGCGTCACCGCTATGCCCCCAGCTCCTTCAGCCGCTCCTCGAGTCCCTGGAGTTCGAGCTTGAGCTCATCCCGGTAGCGCTCGAGCATCTCCCGCTCCTCCTTGCGGGAGATGAACCTCCGGTGGAACGACGCTCCGCACCCGCAGCAACAGCAGCAGTCGTCCGACCCGCGCCCGTGGCTCATCCCGTGCCCGCCGCCCGTCTCACAGCAGCTCATCGCGCGTCTCCTTTCCGTCTCGTCGGCGTTCCGGCTCCTTCACCCGCTCGAGCTTCCCGATCCTCTCCTCGACAGCCTCAAGCTCCGCGCGGAGTTCGCGCGCCCTCCGTTTGAGCGCCGCGACCGTCGTCCGCGGCTCGTGCCTCCCCTCGTCCTCGCGGTGGTGTCCGCACCCGCACGAGCAGACCTCGACGAGGTGGCCGCAGCAGACGTCCAGCCCCCCCGGGTTCAGGGAGTAGGGGACGCGGTAGCCGCGCCGCTCCCTCGTGACCAACCCCGCGCCCCTGAGCACGGTGAGGTGCTGCGACACCGCGGCCGGCGTCACGCCGAGCCTCTCCGCCAGGGCCGCCGTGCCCAGCGGCCCTCCGTCCGCGAGCAGCTCGATGATGCGAAGGCGGGTGTCCACCCCGAGGATCCTGAAGAGCTCCCAGCGACCGTGCGACATGACGTGACCCCCGCCGGCGTGATCTGAAGTATTTCAGCAAGTGCTTAATATCACGCGCGGAGGCTCCCGTGTCAAGCGGCGTCTTTGGCGTGGCTGCGGTGGACGAGGAGGATCCCGGCGAGGACGGCCGCGCCTCCCGCGAGGTGGCGCGCGGAGAACGTCTCTCCGAGAAGCGGGACGGCGAGGAGCGCGGTGACGATCGGCTGCCCGAGGAGCGTGGGCGAGACGACGGCCGCGGGCAGGTGCCCGAGGACGTAGCTCACGCTCATCCAGCCGGCGACCTGGACGAGCACGGCGAGCGCGAGGAACAGCAGGTAGGTCGTCGGGGAGTAGCCGGAGAGCGGCGTGCGGGTGACGAGGCACACGAGCAGCAGGAACACGGCGCCGTGTTCGCCATGAGCGTCGGCGCGGTCGCGCCGCTCAGCACGATGCCCTCGGACCAGAGCGCAAGGTCGGCCGCCAGGCACACGCCGCCGCCGACCGCGATCGCGACGCCGCGGCGTCTGAGCGGTCTCGCCGCGCGTCGGGCGTGCGCCGTGAAGGGGACCGCCATGAGGACCGCGGCGATCCCCATGCGGAAGAACGCGGTCGCCGCGCCGGGGGCGTTCGCCCATCGCACGAAGATCGCGCCCAGCCCGAAGACGAACACGCCGAGCGCCAGCGCCGCGTACGCCCGCCGCCGGCTCGGCGAAGCGCCGCGCGGATCAGGCATGCGTGGCGCCCTCTCCCCGCGTCGAGTCCTCGGGCTCGCGCCACGGAAGGGGCGCATTCGAGATGACGCGCCTCCGCTTGCCCCGGGCCGAGCGCGGGATCTCATCGACTTGCTCGATGGTCACCCGCATCTCCGTGCCGAGCCGCCCTGCGAAGTACGTCAGGAGCCACTCGCGGTCGGTCTCGCTGAGGGGATGATCGACCACGAAGGTCGCGGTGAGCTCCTCGGCGCGCTCCTGGACGAGCTGCCAATCGGTCACGCCTGGGATGAGCCGCGGCGCCCAGCTCACCATGATGGGCGGAATGAGCCGTCCGTCCGGTGTGACGAGGATGTCCTCGTCCCTCGTCGTGAGACCCTCCAGGAGCGGCAGCGCGCGCCCGCACGAGCACGCACGGGGCGAGAGCGCCCCCACGTCGCCGAACGTGTAGCGGAGAAGCGGCATCGCCATGTTGTGCAGCGTCGTTCCCGTGATCCGCGCCGGGACGCCCGGGGCCGCGGGCTCGCCCTCGTCGTCGAGGAACTCCGTGATGCCGTACTCCTCGAAGAGGTGATGCCCCTCGTGGCGGTCGCACTCGCTCGTGAAGACGACGCGCTCCGCCTGCCCGTACGCGTCGAAGACCCTCGTGTCGAACCGTTCCTCGATCACGCGCCGCTCCTCGGGGAAGAGAGGCTCGCCCGTCGTGATGATCGACCTCAGCGGCAGGTGATCGTCCCTCGCTTCGAGGAACCGCGCGAGGATGTAGACGGACGAGGGGTAGGCCTCGAGCGCCTCGACGCCGTGCTCACGGAGCGCGCGGACGTAGTGGACGAGGTTCGCCTCCGACAGGTGGAGCGACGAGAACATGACCTGGTTCCACGCGGGGTTGTGCCGCCAGAACGGAGGACGCCTCTGGCGGATCGGCACGAGCGAACGCCCCGTGATCGTCGCGTAGCGGACGCCGAACGGCGCGCCGGCCCACCGGCGCGCGCGCTGGTAGCAGGCGTTGTTCATCAGGCACATCCCGCGGTCCCAGTACGCGGTCATCGGCGACCCGGACGTGCCGGACGTGCTTCCGCTCCGAAGCGACCGGCGGTCGAACGCGCTCGACAGGAAGCGGTCGGCGTTCGCCGCGACGTCGGCGCGCGTGAGGGGCGGGAGCTTCCTGAGGTCCTCGACGGTCGAGACGTCCTCCGGGCGGAGGCGCAGTCTGCCGAAGAGGTCCCGGTAGTAGGGGACGGCCTCCCACGCGTGCCGCACGATCTCGCGGAGGCGCGACTCCTGGTACGCGCGGAGCTCCTCGCGCGACCAGCGCTCCGAGTCCTCGAGGAAGGCGCTCAGCCGGTCGAACTCGGGCCCGAACCGCTCCCGCCGGATGCGCCGCCCGTGCCGCGCGACGAGCGCGTTCTGCGCCGGGATGGGAAGAAGACCGTAGAGGTACTCCGTTCTCATCCACGGGTAGTGCCGTCTCTCGCGTCCGGCGAGGACGGCGCCCAAAGCCCTACGCCTCATGGTCCTTCCCCGGGAGAAGCGACTCGATCTCGCGGGCGAGCCGCTCCTCGTCGCCCGGCGCGAAGCCGACGTGCCTGAAGACGATGCGCCCCTCGGTGTCGATGACGAGCGTGACCGGGATGGCGTGGATACGGTAGCGCACGAACACGCTGCCGTCGGGGTCGGTGAGCACTGGGTGGACGACGTTCTCCTTCCTGAGGAACTCCTCGGCGGCCTTCACCTTCGGCCCGGGGTCGATGGAGACGACCGTGAGTCCGCGGTCCCTGAAGCGGCTCTCCAGCTCGACGAGGCGCGGCAACTCCGCGCGGCACGGTCCTCAGCCGTAGGACCAGAAGCAGATGAGCACCACGTTTCCGCGCAGGGCGGCGAGCTCGACGGTCTTCCCGTCCCTGCCCTTGAGCGCGAACGCGGGTGCCTCCTCGCGTCCGGCGGCGAGACTCTCCCGCACGAGCTCATCGAGCGCCCTGTCGCTGCCGTCGCGCCTTCTGAGAAGCCGCGAAAGCTCCGCGCGCGCCGGATCGCCGGCGTCCACCGAGCGCGACACGACGAGCGCGAGAAGGTCGACGGCCGCGTCGAGCTTCCCCGCGGCCTCGTAGGCGGCCGCGAGGTGCCGCACGATCTCGTTCCCCCACGACGGCGTCTCGTCGAGCATCGAGAACGCCTTGACGAGCCGCTCGACGGCGACGGCGTGGTTGCCAGCGCGGTGGTGGGCCCAGCCCGCCGTGTCGAGGATGCTCAGCGAGTCGTACCTCGACGCCGCGAGTCCGAGGGCCGTCTCGGCGAGCTTCACGGCGAGGTTCGGCTCGAGCCCGCGCAGGGCCATGTCGTACGCGATCTCGTTCATGACCGTCGAGCCCGTGTAGCCAGGCAGCATGGCCAGGCTCTGCGCGTAGTCCACCGCGGCGTCGGGGTCGTCCTCGACGACGAGGCGGTACACGTTGGCGTAGATGGCGCCCGGGACGCGCGGGTCCTTCGCCCGCACGATGACGGACTCGGCGACGGCGTGCACACCGTCCATCCCTCGCTCCATCGCAGCGGCGTTGATGACCGCCCCGTACGCGCCGTCGAACGCGCTCGCCCAGGCGTCGCGGGGGACCTCGTCGCCCGCCGCCGCGCCGGCGAGGGCGAGCTCGACGGCCACCCACGGGTCCGCCATCTGGTTCTCGCTTCCGAGTCGCTGCCGCACCATGCGGAGATAGGTGCCCGCGGGGTACTTGCCGTCCTTCGCGACGCCGCGCGCGAGGTCGTCCGCCCTCGCGGCGTCGTCGGGGTCGCCGGTCTCGAGGAGCGCGCCGTCGAGGGCGGCGAGCGCCATCGCGCGCTCGACCTTCGAGAGCGGAAGCTCGAGCGCCCTGTCGCAGAACGCGACGGCCGCGGCGCCGCCCTGCGCCCTGGCGGCCCGCAGGCCGACCGAGAGGACGTTCGTCCGGAGCTCGTCGGGCAGATCGGGATGGTCCGCAAGGAGCGCAAGCGCGCGCTCCGCCCTCCGTGCGTCGTCCTCGATCGACTCGATGGCTCTCGCGGCGCTCCTGGCCTGCGCCGCGCGGACCCTGGGCAGGCCCCACAGGCAGGCGGCCGCCGCCGCCACGATGACCACGATCCACATCCAGCGTCTCATGGGAACCTCCTGCGTGGTGGAACATGCGTGCCGGGCGCAGAATGCTACCACTCCGGGCCGTTGACTTCCAGCCAGCCGTGCGATACGCTTCCGCTGTGGTGTCCGGGAGATGCGGATGATGGCGGCGGGGTCTCACCCTTGGACGGTCTCCGTCCAGGAAGCGTTCCGGATCCAGCAGGACCTCAGAAGCAGGATCAGACTCGAGGACGATCCGGGCGAACCCGCGACGATCGCCGGCATTGACGTTGCCTTCTCCAGCGAGGAGCAGCTTCTCTACGCGGCGATCGTCGTTCTGGACGCAGGCGCGCTCACGCCCGTCGAGACGGTCTCCGCCGTCCAGCAGCCGACGTTCCCCTACGTGCCCGGCCTCCTCACGTTCCGCGAGGGGCCGGTCGTGCTCGAGGCGTACGAGAGGCTGTCGTCGGAGCCCGACCTCCTGATGTTCGACGGTCAGGGCATCGCGCACCCGCGCGGCCTCGGCCTCGCCTCGCACCTGGGCGTTCTCCTGGACAAGCCGTCCATCGGCTGCGCGAAGTCGCGTCTCGTCGGCGAGTTCAAGGAGCCGAAGCAGAAGCGCGGCTCGATGCGGACGCTCAGCTACGAGCGGCGGAAGGTCGGCGTCGTCCTCCGCACGCGCGACAACACGAGGCCCCTCTTCGTCTCTCCGGGTCACCGCGTCACGGTCGAAACGGCGGCCGCGCGGGTCCTGGCGGCGACGCGGGGGTTCCGGACTCCCGAGCCGACCCGGCTGGCCGACATCGAGGCCGAACGGGCGAAACGGGAGCGGAGGCGGTAGCGCCGCCGCGGTGGATGGGGTTGTGCGGTCGAGGAAGGAGAGCACGGGTGGAGCCAGACGATACGGGGAGGGGGGGTGTCGAGATGCCCAATACGTTTCCGGCTTGCCGCATGTGTGAGAAGGGCGTTCTGATTCCACTCTCGGACTACGGACGGGACGGGGCGGCCATCACCTACAAGGCGTGGGTATGCTCCAATCCCAACTGCGGGTTCCACGTTCGGATCGACAACGGCGAGATCAGCCGCGGCACGAGGGTCAACGAAGCGGCCAAGTGATCCACCGGGCTCCAGGATGTGGGCGGGGATGTGTGTCGGCTTGAATGCACAGGTCCCACCCGTGCTCGCTTCCCACAGGTGATGCCATGACGCTTCGGGCGGTCATCTTCGACCTCGACAACACGCTCACCGACTTCATGCGGATGAAGACGGTCTCCATCGAAGCCGCCGTCGAGGAGATGATCGACGCCGGCCTCCGGATGACGCGCGACGAGGCGAAGCGCAGGCTCTTCGAGCTCTACGATCGCGAGGGGATCGAGGACCAGCGCGTCTTCGATAAGTTCCTCAAGGAGGAGCTCGGGGAGATCGATCCCAAGATCCACACGGCCGCCATCCTCGGCTACCGCCGCGGCCGCGAGTACACCCTCGTGCTGTATCCCCACGTCAGGCGCACCCTCATCGAGCTCGTGCGCCGCGGCCTTAAGCTGGTCATTCTCTCCGACGCGCCCCGGTACCAGGCGTGGTCGCGGCTCTGCTATCTCCAGCTCCAGCACTTCTTCGACCACGTCATCACGTTCGAGGACACGCACGTGAGGAAGCCCGATCCGACGCCGTTCATGAAGGCGATCGCGCTTCTCGGCATGCGGCCCGACGAGGTCGTCATGGTCGGGGACTGGCCCGAGCGCGACATGGCGGGCGCGGCCAACGTCGGCATCAAGACCGTGTACGCGAAGTACGGCGACACCTCCGGCGCGGCCGTGTCCGGAGCGGACTACGAGATCGACGACATCTCCGAGCTCCCGCGGATCGTCGACGCGCTCATGGCGAAGCGATAGGAGGAGGGCGATGGTCCGCGCGGTCGGAACCGACGTCGTGGACATCGACCACTTCGAGCGAGTCGTCGCGCGGTCGCGGCCCGGCTTCCTCCACCGGCTCTTCACCGACCAAGAGATCCGATACTGCGAGCGGCACAGGGACAGGATGGCCTCGTACGCGGCGGTGTTCGCGGCGAAGGAGGCCTTCCTCAAGGCCCTCAGGACCGGGCTCTCGCCCGGCATGCGCTGGACCGACGTCGAGGTGGTGCACGAGCGCAGCGGCGCGCCCACGGTCGTGGCGCGCCGCCGATGCGCCGAGCGCCTCGGCGCGGGACGGGCGCACGTGAGCCTCTCGCACTCCGCGCGCTCGGCGCACGCCGTCGTCGTGATCGAGGACGGGGGATGAAGCTCGCGACCTCAGAGACGATGCGGGCGATCGACGCTCACTGCATCGACGTCGTCGGCATCCCGGGGCTCAAGCTCATGGAGTCCGCCGGCGCCGGCACGGTGCGGTTCATCGAGCAGCGGCTCGGGCCGCCGGCCGGCAAGGCGATCACCGTCGTCTGCGGGAAGGGGAACAACGGCGGCGACGGGTTCGTCATCGCGCGCGAGCTGCGCGCGCGCGGCGCCGTCGTCGAGACCTACGTCGCGGGGCACAGGGACGACGTGCTCGGGGACGCGCGGGCGAGCCTCGAACGGCTGGGCTCCGGCGTCGTCGTCGAGCTGGCCGACGGCCGCGCGGTCGGGAGCCTCGCCGCCGCGACCATGAGAAGCGACCTCGTCGTCGACGCGGTCTTCGGCACGGGGTTCAGCGGCGCGCCGCTGGGATTGTCGGGCACCGTCATCGGGCAGATGAACGCGTGCGGCCGTCCGGTGCTGGCCGTGGACGTGCCGTCCGGGCTCAACGCCACGACCGGTGAGGCGGCCGGCGAGTGCGTGCGGGCGAGCTGGACCTGCACGATGGGACTTCCGAAGAGGGGGTTCTACCTCTCGCCCGGCAGGGAGCTCGTCGGCGAGGTGCACGTCGTGGACATCGGCATCCCGGCGAAGGCCGTGGAGGCCGCGGGCGTGCGCGACAACGTGCTCACGGCGCGCGACGCGGCGGCGCTGCTTCCCGCGAGGCCGCACGACGCCAACAAGCGCACCTTCGGCACGGTCGTCGTCGTCGCCGGCTCCGTGGGGTACACGGGCGCGGCGGCGCTCACGGCGCTGTCGGCGCTGCGGGCCGGCGCCGGGCTCGTCGTGCTCGGCGCGCCCGGAAGTCTCAACGACGCCCTCGAGGCCAAGCTCACCGAGGTCATCACGCGGCCGCTCCCGGAGACCGCCGGCCGCGCGCTGTCGAGGGACGCGCTCCCGGCGGTGCGCGCGCTCCTCGAGACCGCGGACGCGCTCGCGATCGGACCGGGGCTCTCACGCGACCCCGAGACGCAGTCGCTCGTCCAGTCCGTGATCGAGGAGGTCCGCGTGCCGTGCGTGGTGGACGCGGACGGGATCAACGCGCTCTCGATCGAGCGCGTGAAGGGGCGCTCCGGCGGAGCGCCCATCGTGCTCACCCCCCACCCGGGCGAGATGGCGCGCCTCACCGGTCGCTCCGCGGCCGACGTCCAGGCGCACCGCGACGAGATCGCGCGCGACGTCGCGGCGCGCAGCGGAGCGACGGTCGTGCTCAAGGGCGCCGGCACCGTCACGGTCGATCCCGGCGGCGAGCTCTATCTCAACCCGACCGGCGGAAGCGGCCTCGCGACGGCCGGCACCGGAGACGTCCTGACGGGCGTCCTCGCGGCGCTGCTCGGGCAGAGGGTGCCGCGAACGACGGCGGCCGCGCTGGGGGCGTTCGTCCACGGCCGTGCCGGCGACATCGCGGCGGCCGGGAAGGGCAGCGTGGGGATGATCGCCGGGGACGTCGTGGACGCGCTGCCGAGCGCGTTCATGGAGCTGGAGCGGGCGCGGTAGGTCCCGACGAGTGAGGGGCTGCGCGACCGCGCGGGGCGGCCGGCTGAACGGGAGGGGTCGATGGCAGCGAAGCTCATCGCGGAGGCCGAGCGGCTCGCGGGGAAGCTCTCGCAGATCCGAAGACAGATCCACATGTACCCGGAGCTCGGGTACGAGGAGCGCAGAACCTCGGCGCTCGTCGCCGAGACGCTCCAGGGCCTCGGGCTCGAGGTCAAGACCGGGGTGGCGAAGACCGGGGTCGTCGGCTTCCTCAGGGGCGCGCGCGCGGGGAAGACCGTGGCGATGCGCGCCGACATGGACGCGCTTCCCATCGCCGAGCAGAACGACGTGCCCTACCGCTCCCGCGTGGACGGCGTGATGCACGCGTGCGGCCACGACGGCAACACGACGATCGTGCTCGGCGCGGCCATGCTCCTCGTGCCGCGCAGGGGCGAACTGGCCGGCAGCGTGAAGTTCATCTTCCAGCCGTCCGAGGAGGCGCCGCCGGGCGGGGCGCAGCCCATGATCGACGCCGGCGTCATGAAGAACCCGAAGGTGGACGCCGTCCTCGGCGTTCACGTTGACCCGTCCATCGACGCGGGCAGGATCGGCGTCCGCGATGGCCCGATGATGGCCGCCGCCGACGACTTCCGGTTCGCCGTGCTCGGCGAAGCGTCCCACGGAGCCAAGCCGCACCTCGGCGTGGACGCCATCGCGCTCTCGGGGCAGGTGATCCAGGCGCTTCAGACCATTCCGAGCAGGCGCATCAACCCGGTGCATCCCGTCGTGCTGACGCTCGGGACCATCAAGGGCGGGTACCGCAGGAACGTCATCGCGGACCGCGTCGACGTCGAGGGCACGGCGCGAACGCTGAACGCGAAGGACCGCGCCGAGGTCGAGAAGCTCATCGGAACGACGCTCGCGCACGTGACGAAGTCGGGCGGCGGCGGATACGAGTACGAGTACGAGCGCGGATACCCCGTGCTCATCTCGGATCCCGGCGTCACCGAGCTCGTCCGCGAGGCGACGCGCGACGTGCTGGGCCGCCGCGGGGTCGTCGAGATCGACGAGCCGTCCATGGGCGGCGAGGATTTCGCGTACTTCCTGAACGCGGCCCCCGGGATGATGATGCGCCTCGGCGTGAGGAACAAGGAGAAGGGGTTCACGCACCCGTGGCACCACCCGCGCTTCGACCTCGACGAGCGGGGACTCTGGGCGGGCGCCGCCGTGATGGCGCGCGCGGCCGTGATGCTCCTGGAGAGAGCGTAGCGTGGAGATCGGGGAGCGGGGGCTCATCGAGCGCCTGCGCCGGGTGATCGGCGCGCCGGGGCGCGGGACGGTGGTCGGCATCGGCGACGACGCCGCCGTGCTCGAGCCCGCCGGCGAGCTTGAGCTCTTCACCTGCGACGCCTTCGTCGAGGGCGTGCACTTCCGTCGCGATTTCGCGTCGCTCGCCGACATCGGCGCGAAGTGCATGACCGCCAACGTGAGCGACATCGCGGCGATGGGCGGGTTCCCGACGAAGGCGACCGTCGCCCTGTGCGTCCCGCCCGGCATGGGCGCGGAGGACGTCGAGGAGCTCTACGCGGGCATGCTCGCGGTCTGCCGCCGCTGCGGCGCGGAGATCGTCGGCGGCGACGTCGTCTCGTCGCGCGAGGGCCTCGTGGTCTCCGTCGCGCTCCTGGGCACCGTGGGCCGCGAGCGCGTCGTGACGCGGGCGCGGGCGGCGGTCGGGGACTCGCTGCTCGTGACGGGGCGGCTCGGCGGCGCGGAGGCGGGGCTCCGGGCGTTCCTCTGCGGCCTTCCGGACGACGGGCCGGTCGTCGAGACGAAGCGGCGGCACCTGGCTCCCACGGCGCGGATCGCCGAGGCGCAGGCGTTCATTGACGTCGCGACGCCGCACGCTATGATAGACGTGAGCGACGGGCTCTCGTCGGAGCTGTGGCACCTCGCCGAAGAGAGCGCGGTCGGCGTCGCTGTCTCGGAGGCGCGGATCCCGCTGGCCGCGGCCGCGACGGAGGTCGCGCGGCGTCTCGGGTGCGAGCCGCTCGAGCTCGCGCTCGGGAGCGGCGAGGAGTTCGAGCTCCTGGTCGCGATCCCGGCGCCCGAGACCGAGAGGACCATCGAGCACGTGAGTGCGGTGACCGGGACCGAGGTCACGCGCATCGGCGAGGTCGTGCCGGCCGCCAGGGGATGCACGCTGGTCCGGGCGGACGGGCGGGAGGAGCCCCTGGCGAGGCTCGGGTACGAGCACCTGGTGACGACCGGGGACGTGGGAGGGAAGCGATGACGCGGCGGGTGGTGGCGGTGCTCATGACAGTGATGGCGTGCGCAGGCGGGGCCGCGCGGGCGACCGATGTCACCGCGAACATCCTCACGGACACGACGTGGACGGTCGCGGGGAGCCCCTGGGTGATCAAGAGGAACGTCCAGGTGCGGCTTGGTGCGACGCTCACCATCGAGCCGGGCGCCACGGTGGCGTTCGACGGGTTCTACCGGTTGGAGACGGACAACACGAAGCCCGCCCCGTCCATCGTCGCGCTCGGAACGGACGACAACCGCATCACGTTCACATCCAATCTCCCGAGCCCCACGGTCGGCAGCTGGAACATGGTGGCGGTCGTGGACTCGTCGTCGTCCTCGGCATTCCGCCACTGCGTGTTCGAGTACGCGACCGAGGGACTGCGCGTCATCGCCGGCGATGCCCAGATCGAGCGCTGCTCCTTCAGCAACTGCCAGACCGGGATCTACCTCCAGTACTCCAGCCCGTCGATCACGGGCACGAGCATCGTGAACTGCACGGTGGCGGGGATACAGTGCCAGTTCAAGTCGACGCGGCCGGAGATCCACGACTGCTATCTGGACAACCGCAGCGGGGGTGCGTACAACGTCCGGCTGGCGAACTACGACGGCGGCGGCTTCGTGTACATCAACGCCGAGTACAACTGGTGGGGGACGAGCGTCGAGTTTGGGGACCAGGGGATCCGCGCGAGCATCTGGGACAACGTCGACGACGTCAACATCAAGGGCGTGGTCATCTACACCCCCTGGTACACCGAGCCTGCCGTGGAGACCACCAGCTGGGGCGCCATCAAGGCGCTGTTCAAGGGGTGAACAGGCCCACTTGCAGGCAGAGGCCACTTCTTGGGCGTCCTGCGTGATCGTGGAGCACGTGCGCATTTATTGTTGACAGCCTGAACAACCTGTGATACTGTAGTAAGTAGCTGGGGATCAAGGGCCTTCGACCTGGAACATGAGGTCAAGGGCCCTGTTTGTTTTCTGGCGAGGCGACCACGGGTGGGGGGCACGGTGAAGGAGGGCGACGTGGCGGCGAGGACTCTGGGACGGATCGGGGCGCTTCTGCTGGTTCTCACGTTCCCTGCTCTCAGCTCGGCCGCGATCACCGCGGCGAAGGCCCTGTCGTTCGACCCTGCGCAGCTCACGTTCGAAAGGCGAGACGGCCTCGATCTGGTCTTCCTCGAGGGCGCCGAAGTCGCCACCGAGCCGGGAGAGCCCATGCTCCCGGCGATCACCGTGCGCTTCCTCCTCCCCCCGGGCGCCGTGTCGGCAGCGCTGGATGTCGACGGCGGCGCGGTCGTGCAACTGCCCGGACGCTTCGCCATCGCTCCCACGCCCCGGCCGGCCACATTCTCCTCCGATCAGGCGGCAGAGATTCCCCAGCGAGACACCGAGACATACAGCTCGGTGCTGCCGTACCCGCGTGGGATTGTCCGGCTGGCCGGGGTCGGCTCCTGGAGCGGTCACTCCATCGCGACCGTCATCGTCTCTCCGCTCCAGTACCGACCGGCGACGGGGGAGCTCTTCCTTCACACCCGCATCGAGATCAGCGTGCGCGCCGAAGGCGTCGCGGGGGCGGCGCGCGCGATCCCCGCTCTCGCCGTCTCGGCGGCGACGCGCTCGGCGCTGGCCGGCGCGGTCGTCAACCCCGAGGCGCTCGCCGGCTACGCGGGCGCCCCGGCCTCGAGGAGCGGCGAGCCGCTGGACTATGTCATCGTTTGCCCGGAGCGCCTGGCTGCGGCGTTCGCGCCGCTGGCCGAGTGGAAGACCATGAAGGGCGTCCGCGCCGAGATCGTGACGCTGGAGGACATCGACGCCGACCCGGCGTACTCCGGCGTGGACGCCGCGGCCGAGATCCGGAACTGCATCGCCGCGCTGCGCGCCGGGCGCGGCCTCACCTGGGTGCTGCTGGGCGGGGACACGGGCGTGGTCCCGGCGCGCCACGCGTACGACTTCATCTACAACCAGGGCCTGCCGTCCGACCTGTACTACGCCGACCTGGACGGCACCTGGAACGACGACGGCGACGGCCGTTGGGGCGAGGTGGCGCAGGACAACGTGGACATGTACGCCGACGTGTACGTCGGGCGCGCCCCGGTGCGGACGGCGGCGGAGACGGCGGCGTTCGTCCAGAAGGTCCTGCTCTACGAGGGCGGTCTGGAGGGGATGCCGACCGACCACCAGCTCCGGATGCTGTTCCTCGGCGAGGTCCTGTGGGACTCGCCGAGCCCGTACACCGACGGCGGCGTCGCGCTCGACCTCATCGAGAGCAGATACGTGCCGCCGCGGTTCAGCCCGATCACGAAGCTCTACGAGAGCCGCGGGAACCTCAGCGCGGCGCTCGCCTCGGACGAGCTCTCTGCCGGCGCGGGCATCGTGTTCCACGAGGGCCACGCGAGCATCGGCGTGGCCAGCGTGGGGCCGGACGCGCTCACCATCCCGCACCTCGACGCGCTCAGGAACGCGCCGCGGGCCGGCGTGTGGTACTCCGTCGGCTGCTGGTCCGCGGCCATCGACCACGACACGTTCGGCGAGCACTGGATCACGAACCCACAGGGCGGCGGCGTGGCGTACGTGGGGAACTCGCGGTACGGGTGGGGCTGCCCAGGCTACCCGGGCCAGTGCGTGTCGGACCTCTACAGCCAGCAGTTCGCCAACTCGCTCTTCGTGAAGGGGCTCTCGCACGCGGGCCTCGTGCACGCGGACGCGAAGCACCAGTACGTCGGCGTCGCGCGCACCGACAACTACATGCGCTACGCGATGTACGTGCTGAACCTGCTCGGGGACCCGGAGATGCCGATCTGGACCGACGCGCCCGCGCCGCTGTCGGTCGTCTGCCCGGACGCCGTGAGCATCGGGTGCGGCGGCGGTCTTTCGGTCGAGGTCCGAAGCGGCGGCGCGGCGGTCGCGGGCGCGACGGTGTGCGTGTCGTCGCCCGAGCTCGGCATCTACGAAGTGGGGGCGACCGACGCGGGCGGCGCCGTGCTCCTTCCGTTCCCGACGGACAACGCCGGTCTGGCGACGGTCGTGGTGACCGCGCAGAACCACATCCCGCACGCCTCGACGGTCGCGATCACGGCGACGACCGACGTGCCCGGCGAGGCGCCGCGTGTGACCGCGCTGGCGCAGAACGCGCCGAACCCCTTCGGCGCCTCGACCGAGATCGCGTTCGTCCTCGCGCGCGGCGGCCGCGTGTCGGTGGCCGTGTACGACGTCGCGGGACGCCGGGTCGCGGCGCTCGCCGACGGGGAGTTCGAGGCGGGTTCGTTCAGGGTCGTATGGGATGGCCGCGACGACCTCGGGCGGGACGTGTCGGCAGGCGCGTACTTCGTCCGCATGGTCGGCGCGGAGTCGCACTTTGAAAGGAAGATGATCCTTCTGAGGTGAGTCGTCGCCCGGGCGGCGCCCCCGAACGGGCGCGTCCGGTCCGACAGGCCGCCTGACGCCGGACACCCCCGGGCCGTCGGCCCGACGATGGTGCGGCGTCGCGAGAGCAGCGCCTTCCGCGCTCCGCGGACCAGCAGCGAGAAGCACAGCGATGGAGCGCGACACGGCGGCCGAGGACGACTCGCATGCGGGCCGGGGTGCGCGGATCCCCCGCGTCCTCCGCGGGACCAGCGCGCATCGCGCGCGCCCCGGCGCCGCCCTCAGTTGCCGCATTGCGGCGCTACAGGCCGTCGCGCCGCCGGGGCAGTCAGCCGCTGGCCGGTTCCCTCGCCGATGTCATTCACTTCGCGATGAGTGCGCGTGACCGCTGCCTGGGACCGGCCGGCGGCCTGCGGAGAGCCCCCCCGGGGCCGCCCGCGCCGCCTATCCAGCCGCCGCGATCCTCTTCTCCAGCGTCTCGATGTGAGCGTCGAGCACGCCGGGGCCGCAGACCTTCCCGTGGCCCGGCACGATCCTCTCGATCTCGAGCTTCCTGAGCCTCTCGAGCCCGATGACCCAGCGCCGCCAGTCCTTCGAGTCGCCGAAGAGCGTCACGGGCCCGGCCTTCTCGTTGACGGCATCGCCCGCGAAGAGCGTCCGCGTCCTCGGGTGGTACACGACGAGCTCGCAGCGGGCGTGGCCGGGGAGGTGCAGGATCTGGACCTCCTCGCCGTTGATCGCGAGCGAGACCTCCTCGCCGACGTGGCGATGCGGCGTGACGGGGTGGACGGGGCCGACGATGCGACGGCACCTGTCGGCGTCGATCTTCAGGAACGCGCAGAGCATCTCCTGGTAGTCCGCGGCGCCGAGGTGCTTGCGCATCTCGGCCATGCACTCGAGGAACGACCTGTGCGCGTAGATGAGCGCGTGACGCTCGTCGAAGAAGCTCGCGGCGAAGCAGTGGTCGAGGTGATGGTGCGTGAGGACGAGGTAGAGCATCTCTCGCGCGGGCGCGCGGCTCTGCGCGAGGCTCCACACGAAGTCCGCCTGCGCCTCGGTCTGTCCCGAGTTGACGAACACGATGGTGCGCGGCGTCGTGATGACGCCGACGTTGGCCGCGTGCACCCCGTCGACCGTCTCCATCCCGAGCACGGCGTGCACGCCGTTCTGGAAGTCGACGACCTCGGGGTTCCCGAGTCCCGGCCGGTCGGTGGCCATGTTCGATCCCTCAGCCGACGAAGATCGGCCTCGCGGAGAGTCGGACGGGGACGTTGATCGGAGCGTACGGCTTTCCGGCGGTCGCCTCGCCGATGATCGCGACAAGCTGCTCGACGGTCAGCGACTTCTGCTCGCCGCCGTGGACCCTGACGGAGAGCTCCGTGCCCTGTGTCTCGCGGTCGCCGACGACGAGCGTGTAGGGGACCCACGCGCGCCCGGACTCGCGGATCTTCTTTCCCATGGACATGTCGCGGTCGTCGAAGTCCGCTCGGTACGGGAGCTTCGCGAGGAGCGCCTCGCAGAAGGCGTGGTGGCGCTCCGCAACGGGGATCACGCGGACCTGCGTCGGCGAAAGCCACAGCGGAAGCGACGGCGTCTTGCCGTCGCGGATCTTCATCGCCTGTTCCTCGAGGATGGCCGCGACGACCCGCTCGATGGACCCGGAGACCGACGTGTGCATGAGGATGGGGTGCTTCCTCTGCCCGTCCTCGTCCACGTACTTGATGTCGAACCGCTCGGTGTTCTCGACGTCGATCTGCACGGTCGAGAGACACGACGACTTGCCCTGCGCGTCGATGAAGTTGAACTCGAGCTTCGAGACGAAGTAGAAGAACCGCTCGTCCCAGATCTCGAGGAGGACCGGCTTCCCCGCGCGCCTCGCGATCTCTCGGGCGAACTGCGGGTCCTCGTCGAGGAACTCGCGCACGAACCGCACCGCGACCTCGTACTCGAGCCCGAAGTCCCTCATGCACTCCATCGCGAGGTCCATCTGCCGGAGGTACTCCTCGCGCGCGGAGTCGCGGTCGCGCGCGAGCGTGTGGAGGTCGGGCATCGTGAACGTGCGGAGGCGCCGGAGCCCGGAGAGCTCGCCGGTCTGCTCGCGTCGGAACGAGTAGTGGCTGATCTCGAAGAGCCGCGAGGGAAGGGCTCGGTACGAGAGCTGCATGTCGTGCTGCATGAGGTACTGGCCGAAGCACGCCGCGAACCGCAGGAAGTACTCCTTCTTGTCCGACAGCACGACGTACTGCCGCGCCGGGAACCGGTTCATGTAGCTCATGAGGTTCGGGTGCTGGTAGTCGTACATGATCGGCGTCTCGACGCGCATCGCGCCGTAGCGCGAGAGGAGCGCGCTCACGTGGTCCTCGAGGAGGCGCTTGACGAGCTCGCCGCTCGGGTACCAGCGGAAGTTGCCCGGGTCGGACGCGGGCTCGTAGTCCACGAGCTCGAGGCGCTTCATGAGCTCGATGTGCGCGGGCGGCTCGGTCGAGACGCGCGTGCCCGACATCTCGTACTCGTACATGCACTGGAAGCGGTGGTTGCCGGACAGGTCGCACTCCGCCGCGCGGCGCTCCGTGCCGTCCGGCGAGAGGATGCGCCACTCCGAGCGAAGCGCCTTCTCGGCCTTGAGCGCGGCCGAGGCCGCAGCGTCCGGCGCGTCACCGCCGGCCCCCGCCTGCGCGCCGCCCTCGGCGGGCGCGATGGTGCGCGCGAGCTCCGACAGCGGGTGCCCCTTGCACTCGATCTCGAAGCCCTTGTAGAAGCCGAACGGAGCATGGTGGACCTTAAGGCCGTGGTCTCCGGCGGCGACGATCTCACGGACGCGGTCGAGCACCTTCGTGGCGACGCGCGGGGAGGAGAGGTCGCTCGAGAGGTGCGCGTACGGGTACAGCATCACGGCCTTCGTGCGGACCTGCTTCGCCTGCTCGACGATGGCGGCCGCCGCCTGCTGCGCCACCGACTCGATGCCCTTCTCGTCCGTCTTCTCGGACGCCATGAACGCGACGAGCGCGTCGCCGAGCGACGCCTTCTCGAGCGACGCGTCGAGCGCCGCCGCGGACGAGACGGCGGCGGTGCGGTCGGTCACGTGGTAGCTGAATCGGCCGGCGTGGATGAGCAGAATGCGCATGGTCGGTGTCTCGGTGTCTGGTGTCGCTGGTTCTCGGGACGCGTCGCGGGCGGACCGCTGGGCCGCCGGACCTTGGCCGGCGCCGCCCGGTGGTGCGTGGTCATTCTATCACGCTGCGCGCGGCCGCTCAACGGCGCGCACGATGGGCGGGATGACGGCCAGCTGGAGCGCGGCCCCGATCCAGCCGGCGCCGAGCGCGGCGAGCGCGGCGGCGGCCGTCCGCGCCTGGATGCCCAGAACGGGGGCCAGCCAGACGACGGCCGTGATCCAGACGATCCGGCCGACGAGCATGGCGGCGACCAGCGCGAGGACAAGAGCCAGGTAAGGCCGGCGCGCGAGCGCACGCCCGATGAGCGGCCTGACGACGCCTGCGACGACTCCGTAGGCCGCGAGCTCGAAGACCATCGGGACCATGTAGAAGACCGTGGGGCGCCCGGTGAGCAGCATGCTCAGCACGGGCGAGCCGGCGCCGACGACGAGGCCCGCGGCCGGGCCGAGAAGAAGCCCGGCGATGAGCGCCGGGATGTGCATGGGCAGGAGGATGCGGCCGCCGAGCGGCACCGCGTGAAACGCGATGGGGAGCATCACGCCGAGCGCGAGGAGGACGGCGGTCGCGGTCAGCGTTCGGGTGGTCGTTCTTCGTGAGCGGATTGTCGCGATGGCTGCACCTCCTCGCTGGGCGTCGGTCCATTGTACACGACGGCGGCGGTCGCGGCGAGGTGCCTCCATCCCGCGCGCGCCGGGTCGTGCCGCGCTCCGCGGATTCGCTCGCGCGCGGTTGTCGCCGCGAAGGCCTCGGGGTGCCCGAGGGATACCTGGTTCCAGGCGCACCAGAGGTCAGGGACCAGGTCGGGGTCGTCTCCGCCGTGCGCGATGGCAGCCGGACACACGGCGCACCGCTCGATGTGAGGACAGGCCGCGCACGCGCGATAGCCGGAGCGCTTGCGCTCCCTGCGCGTGAACGCGCCCAACCCCTCGAGCGCGCGCGCCGCCTCGAGTCGTCGCCGCCCGAGGTCCCCGTCGCCGAGGCGCCCGATCCTCGCCGCCGCGACCGCCGCCTTCATGAGCGGTGTGGCGGGACGTTGGCACGACGCTGCGAACGCGCCGCACGCGACCACGGCGCCGTCCACGTCCACCGCCAGGCCGTCGGTGCGGATGTCGCACATCATGCGGTCCGCGGCCCCGCGGCGGGGCCCTGCCGCGAGCGCGAGCGGCGAGCCGCGGCCCGGCTGCCGCCGGCGCCTCGCGTCCTCAGCGATGAGGGCGAACTGCCGGTCCAGCTCCTCGATGTCCCGGAGGCGCCACTCGGGCGCGGGCGTGATGAGCGGGGTCACGACGACGCGGCGGGCGTCCTTGTCGGCGAAGTACGCGAGCGACGCCGCCAGGTCCCTCACGTTGGTCGGGGTGAGCGTGAGCGAGACCGCGACGCGGTCCCGGAGGAAGTCCGGCCGGCGCTTTCGCAGGCGGTCGAGCAGGCGGTCCAGGACGTCGAAGGTGCCCGGTTGTCGCCCCCGCTGCGCGCGTCGGACGCCGTCGAAGCTCAACTGCGTCTCCACGTCCTCGGCCGCGAGGAACTCCGCGATCCGCTCGGTGATGAGCGTGCCGTTGGTCTGGACCGACGCGCGAACGCGCCGCCCCTCCCCGAAGCGCTCTTTGGCGCGGAGCACTGCGCGTCGGAGCAGCTCGAACTCCAGAAGAGGCTCGCCGCCGAGGAAGGCCAGCTCCACCTCGGCTGCCGACGACGAGCAGAGGACGTCAACGACCGTCCGCAGCGTCCGCCAGGACATGCGGCCGGGCCGGCGCGCGGTCTGGTAGCAGTACGCGCACCGGAGGTTGCACCGCGCCGTCAGGACGACGCGCAGCGCCTCAACGGCTTCCGATGAGGCCATCGCCGGCTCGCACGTTCGCCGCGCAGGCGCTAGGCGAGCTTCTCCTGCGCGAAAGGCCCGCTGTCCGGCGCCTGAAGGGTCGCCGTCAGATCGTCGAGCCACTGGATGATGCCCGCGAGGCCCTCGGCGTAGTCAGCCGCGACGAGGTACGGGGCCGTGACGGTCTTGCAGATGGCCATCGGCAGCGGCACCGGGCCGCTGACGATTCCGGTCACGCGGCTCCCGGGCGGCAGCGCCTGCACCTTGGTGAGGAGAGCCTGCGCGTTCGCCCTGCACTGAGCGAGGTGGGTCCTGACCTCTCCCACGGTGAGGTGCGGCATGGTCCTTCTCCTTTCCGGTCCGGCCGCGCCGCGTGACGCGCGGCAGCGCCGGAAACCCGTCAGTACGTCCCCTTCTTCGCCTCGAGCACCCAGACGTCGCCTCTCAGGGTCTGTCTCTGGAACAGGACGCGCTCGCCGTCCTGCGAGACATCGAACACCGCCTCCGCGCTCATGGGGCCGAAGTCGACGACGGGCTCGACGGCGGCTGGCCGTCCACCCGTCGGCGGCAGCGACCAGAGCGTCACGCGGTCGGTCCCGTTCAGCGCGCTCACGAGAAGCCTCGTCGCCGTCGGGTCCCAGCGAACGCGAACCGCGCCGATCCCCGCCGTCACTCGCCGCGCGGGACCGCTTCCGTCCGCGGTCACGCTCCAGACATCCCGTTCGCTGGTGTCCGCGCCGATGAACACGATCTCGGTCCCGTCGGGCGCCCAGGCCGGCGCGTAGGCGGACACCTCGCCGCGCGTCAGGCGCCTCGGCTCGCCGCCGGGCCGCCCGTTCGACATGGGGAGCACCCAGATGTCCCACGTTCCCTCGCGGTCGGACGCGAAGGCCAGCGCTTTCCCGTCGGGCGACCACGCGGGGTGGATGTCAGACGCGGGGTCGTCGGTCAGACGGACGGCCGCCCCGCCGCCAGCAGGCAGGGCCCACAGATCCCGCTCCCCGCCGACGATCCGGTAGTAGGCGATCCACCTGCCGTCGCGCGATACCGAAGGCTGCGAGGCCTCACCCGGCTGGTCTGTCAGGCGCCGCGGCGTCCCTGTCGGCGTTGCGCCGCGCAGCGAGAGCGCGCCGAGCTCGGCGCGCGCGCCCCACTGCGTCGAGACGAACACAACGTCCTCGGTTCCCGGCACGAAGGCGCCCATGCACGTCCCCTTGAGCACGGGCAGTTCGCTCGCGACACCGGTCTTTCGGTCGGCGACGATGATGTCCGTCTCCGTGGTCGCGGAGGAGTAGGCGAGCTTGGAGCCGTCCCTGGAGACGCTGGGCTCCCCCTCGAACCCCGAGCCGGCCGTGAGCCGCTCCGGCCTGCCGCCCCGTCGAGGCACGCGCCAGAGGGCCGTGGTCCCGCCGCGGTTCGACGAGAAGTACACATGCCTGCCGTCGGACGACCAGGCCGGGCTCGCGTCGCCGGCGCCGACGTCGGTGAGCGGACGCGGCGCGCCGCCGTCCGCGGGGACCGTCCAGAGATTGTGGCGCGTCGCGTAGCAGATCGTCCGGCCGTCCGGCGACCACGCGGGCGCGTAGTGGTCCCACACGCCGTCGCTGTCGCCGGTCCGCGCCTCGGCGGACGAGGGAGACGACAGCGGCGCGACGTGGATGCGCCTCCAGCCCGACGCTCCGACGCGCGCGAACGCGATGCGTGCGCCGTCGGGCGAGATCGCTGGGAACTCCGCGTCCTCGACGAGGAGCGTGGCGCCTCCGCCGAACTGGCTCACCTTCCAGACGTCGCTTCGCCCGTTGCGATCCGAGACGAACACGATCGCGGTGCCGTCCGGAAGCCACGCCGGCGAGTCGTCTATCGCCGGATCGTCGGTGAGACGGAGCGTGCTCCCGCCGCGGACGTCGGTCACGTGGATGTCGTAGTTCCCCGATTCGTCGGAGACGTACGCGATTCTCGCGCCGTCCGGCGAGACCGCGGGCTGGTCCTCCCATCCCGAGGCGGCCGTCACTCGGAGCGGTCTTCCCGTAGGCATCGGGCCGCCGTCCCTGCCGCGCAGGGCACCCCACGCGACGGCTCCGGCGGCGACGCAGAGCGCGACGACCGCGGTGGCGCGAAGCGCCGCGCGCCTCCTCGGGTCCGCGAACCCCCAGGTACGCGCCGTCGCGTCCGCGGCCGAGTCGAGAACGCGCGTGAGCGCGCGGAGGTCGTCGACGAGCGTGGCCGCGTTCTGATACCGGGCAGCCGGGTCCTTGGCGAGCGCCTTCCTGACGATGGCGTCCAGCTCGGGCGGCACGCCGGGCCGCTCGCGCGAGAGCGGAGGCGGGACCGCGTTCAGAATGGAGTGGATGACGGCCTGGTCGTGGTCGCCCTCGAACGGCGGCCGGCCGGCCACCATCTCGTAGAGCACGACCCCGAGCGACCAGATGTCGGTGCGGGCGTCCACCTCGCCGCCGCGCGCCTGCTCGGGGGACATGTAGGCGATCGTCCCGAGCGCGCTTCCGGCAGCCGTGATGCTCGTCCGACCGGAGAGCTTGGCGAGACCGAAGTCGATGATGCGCGGCGTGCTGGGCTCCGTCAGCATGACGTTGCCCGGCTTGATGTCCCTGTGCACGATGCCGGCGGCGTGCGCGGCCCGGAGCCCGCGCGCGATGCCGACTGCGACCTCGATGGCCTCGGCGATCTGCAGGGGGCCCGCCTTCAGCCGCTCCTTGAGCGAGCGGCCCTCGTAGCACGCCATGCAGATGAACGTGGCGCCGGAGTCGGTTTCGTCGACCTCGTGGATCGTGCAGATGTTCGGGTGGTCAATGCCGCAGACGGCGCGCGCCTCGCGGAGGAACCGCTCCTTCGCGTCGGCGTCGCTCGTGAGCGCTCTGGTGAGGAACTTGAGGGCGACCGTGCGACCGAGCTTCGTGTCCTCGGCCTTGTAGACGACGCCCATGCCGCCGGAGCCGAGCTCTCCGATGATCCGGTAGTGGGAGACGGTCTCGCCGATCATGGGCGGCCCTCACGCGCGGCTCGCGTCCCGGTCCCGAGAGCAGGGTGAGGCGTTCAGGCGGACCGGGGCGGCGCGGGCATCCGCGCCGTCGCCTCACGATGATAGGCCGTCGGCTGTGCGGGGAACAGGTCTTTTTGAAGATTGGTCGCGAAAGGCTGACTTCACGGCGGCCGCGTCGGCCCGTCGCCGTCGGAACACGCGCAGCCGGGCCGGCGGACTCAGGCGCCGCGGGTCACGACGAGGAGGTCCGGCTCGGGCATCTCCCAGATGCCGCAGGCGAACGTCTCCTGGTTCTCCTCGGTGCACTCGTTCTCGATGCGGCGCCAGACGTCTTCGCGCAGCCGGATGGTGAGCACCGCGCCGTCCTTCACGGCCTCGATGCTCATGTCGCGCGCGTCGGCGACGGCGAGCCCGCCGTTTCCGACGGTGCACGGCGTCGAGAGCTGGAGGCCGTCGACGCAGCAGGAGTGCGGCGGGACGGGCCCCGTGTTGGCCGTGATCCTGATGGTGAAGGGCTCGCACCCGAGCTCTCGCGTCACCACGCGGCCCATGCGGAGGCCGACCACGAGGAAGGGCCCCAGGTGCGTGTGGAACTCGGCGGCGCGGCGGAGCTCATCGGGAATCGTCATGGGTCACCCTCTTCGGTCGCTGGGCCGGACTCGTCCCCCGCCACCGCCTGGAAAGAGCTCCCAGCGCCGGCAATGCCAGGTTCTGGGAGCTTCCGTATGCTGATCTCTTCGCTCCCCGACGCCGCGTCGAGCGTGATGCCCTCCACGAGCGCCCGGACCACGCACTTCCACCGGAACCGGGCCAGAGCGACGAGCGGCGACCGCGCTGCGTGGGAGCTACTCGATGAGGACGAGCTTCCCGTGGGTGCGGCGACCGCCCGCAGATGCGCGAACCAGGTAAACACCGGACGCCGCTCGAGTCCCGGCCTCCGAGCACCCATCCCACGTCACCGAAGCTGTCCCTTCCGAACTCGTCCCCGCAACGCACGGTCCCCAGATCCGCCTGCCGTCAACTGAGTAGATCGTGACGCGCACGTCGCCGCGATCGCCTGGCGATGTGATGTCCAGGCGGACGGAACCGCGGGCGGGGTTGGGGCTGCAGAGCAGCGTGGGGCCTCCGGCGGTCCCGGCTGGAGCGGGCTGGGCCGCTACTCCCGTCGACACCAGACCTCCCTCAGGCACCAGCCACTCGATGACGCGCCTCATGAGCGTTGCGCGGGTGCATGGAGGCTCCCCGCCCTCCGGAACGGCCTCGAACGGGAACGCGAAGAACACGGTCCTGAACGCGGAGGTGTCGACCTCCGCCGGGTAGCGAATCGCAGCGGCCCCCGGCCCCGGCACGCCGTTCATGACTCGTGCGGCGAGGCCGTCGGGGAAGACGGAGTCGGACCGGTTCGTGAAGGGATACTCCAGCGGGTTGAACACGAGGCCGTCCCCGATCGGGTCTCCCGGCAGCCCCGCGACCCCCGGCTTGGACGAGTCCTTGAAGCTCCCGCTGACGTGCAGGTACCGGGCGGCGAAGTCCGGGACCCCGACGGGCGCCTCACTGAGATAGTCCTGGGACGAGAGGAAGAGCCTGCCGCCGCCGTCGAGATAGCTGGACAGCAGACCCTCTTCCTCGGGGCTCAATGTCGTCCCGCGCACGCCCCGCCGCGTCGCTGAGGTGAACCAGATCACGGCGTCATGCTCGGCGAGAAGGTCCGCCGTGACGGCGCCGTCGGGCACGATGTGCCACGTGCGGTAGGCAAGGTGGTTCTCCTTAAGCGACTGCTCGTAGGCGGTCTCGTAGGGACCGAAGAAGTCGTCGTCGTCGACGAGCAGGATCCTCGGCTCGACGAAGAAGGTCTCGGAGGCAGAGAAGCCCGTGGCCACGATCTGAAGGGTGAGCTCCAGCGGGCCCGGGGGACGCGCTGGATCGACTTGGAATCCAAAGGGTGTGAGCGATGTGGCTGATTCACCCCAGACGAGATCGGGGTAGGCCGAAGACTGCTGTGTCACGGAGACGAAGACGTCGTCCGTCGAGAGCGTCGCAGAGACCGCGGAGGCACGGGCGAACAGGTTCCGCAACTCGACCTCGAGGGAGACAGCCTCCCCCGGGTCGACCCGCCCATCGCCATTGCCCCCGGCGGAGTCATCGACCACGCACCCTGCGTAGACGACGGATGGTCCCCTGGGGACGCTCGATCTGACGATGCCGGATTGGGTCGTGTAGTACACGCGCATCGAGTCGTCCGTGGCGATGTCAAAGCCGTACCTGCTGCCGTCCAGGATCTCGTCAACGAGCGGCCACCACCCTCGCCCGGAGTCCAGGCTGTAGAAGAGCTGATCGGAATCGGGCCAGTACACGTGGTCAACTCCGAGGAAGACGGTGTCCTGCCTCAGAGACAGCGGCTCGAGCGCCTTCGTCCTGAGGTACGTGATGTCGGGCACCCCGGAAACACAGAGCGTGTTCCATGTTCCCCCGCCATCCGCCGTCTCGTAGATAGCACCGGTCACAGCGGCGCCGAAGTACACGCCTGATCCGGCAATCAGCCGCTTGGGATCGACGGCCGAGATGTGCAGGCGAGAGACCTGCCGGATGAGACCCGGCGGGACGCCCTCGTCACCCGGCCACCCAAGCCACTCCCAGGTCGCTCCGGAGTCCTCCGTCTTGTAGACCCCCGTTCCCCCCGGCTCATAATCGTAGGTCGACACGAACACGGTGCTGCTGTCGGTCGGATCAACCACGATGTCCGAGATCCCCTCATTGTACCCCAACGGGAGATTCACCCCGATGTCACTCCAGGTACTCCCCCAGTTCTCGCTTCGGAGGATCGTGCCGAACGCCCCCCTCCAGCGATTCGTCCCGACATACAGACGCCTGCCATTCGCGGGATCCAGCGTGATCACCGTCGCTGCGATGTCTGCGGTCCTCGGTTCCCAGGTGACCCCGCCATCTCTGGAGACATACACAGCCCCGCCGACCGCATACATGAACGTCGGACGCCGGGGATCGACCACGACGTCATGCATGCCCGCGAGCTCAGGGAGCGGTGACCAGGATGAGCCCCCGTCATCGGTCCGATATGCCCGCCGGGTGCCGTCCAGGAAGGCCGCTGTGAGGATCGTATCTCCGGTCGCGGGAGCCACTGCAACGACATTCACTTCGAGATCGGGCCCGAGCTGCTCCCAGCTCAGCGAGCCGGCAGCCACGGGGACGTGCCCAAGCAGCGGGAGCACCAGCCCGCACAGCATGAGTCGCGTGGCGTGACCTCGGCTAGGGGAGCAGTCGTCGGACCTGATCCGACCATGGCCTGACACAAGCCGTCTCATCTCACAATCACCCCCGTTCTCAGTACGTCTTCCTCCGGAGTGGAGATCCTGATGAAGTACACGCCGGAGGCTACGGGGCGGCCATGCTCATCCAGACCGTCCCACGTCGCACTGTGAGATCCGGCCGTTCGACGGCCTCGCTCCAGCACCCTCACACGCCGGCCAGTCATGGCGTAGACGCAGACTTCTACGTACGTGTCGCACGGCAGCTCATACCGTACGCTGCCCGCGGACGAGAGGGGATTGGGGAAGGCATGCGATGCCGAGAGCCTCTTGGCGACCCTCTCTGGTTCAACGGCGCGGTCGCCCTCACCGCGGGACGGGCACTGGTGATTGTAGTGCGCCTCGACCAGTGCGTGGTCACCCAGACCATCCGGAATCCCGTCGCAGTCCAGGTCCGGCAAGACGTCCTCCTCCGGATCCGGAACGACGCACTGCCCGTCGTAAGCGACCGATCGGAGATCGACGACTGGCTCATCATCGAGAACCACACCGGCAGCTGTGACTCTGACGACCACGGCAGGATCAACACCAGCTCCCGCCGTTATGGTCGCGGTCGTCATTCCATTGGTATCCGTGGGTGCATCCGCATTCAGCTCGCCCGGGCTGCCTCCACAGCAGAGCTGGAAGTCGTAGAGCGCGTTCAACAGAAGAGAGACGGTGATGTTGTTCGCGGGGACATTCGCGATGGGTTCCCCGCAGCCAGTCCTGAGGGTGATCTGAACAACCAGCGTGTCAAGGTCCGAGGCCGGACAAAGCACCACGCATGAGCTATCGGACAACGTGACCGATGACAGGTGGGGATCGATCCGTGACGCATCGCAGAGAGCATCCAGCGCACCCCTCGCGTTCGCGCGGCGAACCGTGATGCGTCCGATGGTCCCCAGGCTGTCCGCCCCGGCAATGATCAACTGCCGGCACTCCTCGGCTGTCAGCTCAGGGTGCTTCGAAAACAGGAGGGCGCCCATGGCTGCGACCTGAGGAGCCGCCAGTGAGGTGCCTTCGTAGTACTCGTACTGGTCAGGAGGCCCTCCTGAGTAGTCCGTCGTGTAGATCCTCGAGTATGGATGGCCAGACACCGCAAACCCTGGCGCCCAGATCTCAGCGCCTTTCTGGTAGCCGCCGTACCCGTCATTCCAGTTCGTTCCGCCGACACCCATGACGTCCTTGTGCGCCGCGGGCCACGACTCGCCTGGGGCCCCGGCAGCCGCAACCAGCAGGACCCCGTGACTGTAAGCGTGACTGATGGCCTCCGACACGCACTGAGACGGAGCCGTGTACCAGCTCATGTTCACGACCCGGGCCCCGTTGAAGGCTGCGTAGTCGATCGCACCTGCGATGGTGCCGGAGTCGTCTACACCACAGCGAATCGCCATCAGTAGGCAGGACCGTCGAGGAGTGCTCCCCTCGCCACCGGCCAGGCCGGCGATACCCCTGGAGTTGTTCGAGGTCGCTCCTGCCACACCCGCGACGATCGTCCCGTGCCTGTCCGATGAGTCAGGGAGCGTGTTGTTGTTCCCCTGATCGAAGTTCCAGCCCCAGAAGTCGTCGACATAGCCGTTGTCGTCGTCATCGATGCAGTTGCCGAGCGGATCATCCCAATTGCGCCACACGCTCCGGGACAGGTCGGTGTGGGACCGATCGATCCCCGTATCGATGATGGCGATGATCGCCGTCGTGTCGCCCGTTTCGATCTCCCAAGCTTCAGGGGCATCGACGTCCGCATCTTCCGTGGCGGTCGTGTCGCCGCGCACCGTCCCGGTGTTGTGAAGGTACCACTGGTAGTCGAAGAACGAGTCGTTCGGATTGCTCAGGAGCTTGATCTCGAATCCAGTCTCTGCCAGCTCGACCTCGGGCAACTCGGAGAGCCCCATGACCGTCTGCATGACGTCCATTCTCTCCGGGAGCCGCAGGTAGTGGAACCCCCGCCGGTCGGAACGCATGCGCGTGACGCCAGCGACTGCCAGCACGGAGTCAATAGCAGCCGCAGAAACGCCATCGCGGAACCTCACGTCAATCGCATGCGGCGCAACTCGGAATGTGTCGCCACCGTACGCGACAAACCACTGGCCACCCTCGCTGAAGTAGTCCAGGCCGTTGAAGACCACCTCGGCCGAGTGGCCCATCGCCGCAGCTGCGAGCGCGACGAGAACTGCGAGTGCTGAGGTGCGGACAGCGTACGCAGGGTGAGTCCGCCAGTGCATGTCGCCCCCCTCCGATCTCGCGACGGATCTCGCGGGCCAAGATGATCTGCGAACCGCCCTGAACGTGCCGGTGAGGCGGGCCAGCAGACCACCGGACTCGCCGTTCGCGTGGCACTGCTACACGCCTCTCTGTAGCGAGTGTACTCCGTTCCCGATTCTCCATCAACTCAACGCCGCACTCACTGGTGTATCGTGAACGACGACTCAGGGTGCTCTTGCTGGTTCCTGTCGATCTGACCCGATCCACGGAGCTGGGCCCGGATGCAGACACGGAGCCCCGGCCACAGACGGCACGGCGAACACTCCGCTGGCAGGAAGCGCAGGCCGGGGGCGAGTACGAGCGAGAGCCGTGTCGAAGGCGCGGGCGGCAGCAGCACGAGGATTCGGGTGCGCAGGTCAGGAGGCAGTCGGGGACGTGGGTACGAAGTGCGAGGTCACTCGGGCAGTTGTCGGTAGCGGTTGTCCACACGGATCGTAGGCGCTGGAGCCCGCGTGCTTCGCAAGATCACGAACCTCACCCTCAAGACCTCGCTTCCCCTCTTCCCCTCTCGGACCTCGTACCGGACCCTTGTGCGCCCGGCCGGCCGCAGGCGGCGTGTCCGGCGGGACGGCGCACGGCAGACGCGCCTCGCTGACCGTGTGACGGTTGCCCGGGGTGACGTCGGCGCGTAGTATTATACATTCATGCCGACGAAACCCACAGCCCGCGGACCGGCCTCGAAGGGCGCAGAGGCCGGCGCACTTGACACTCGGGATACCGCCGCGGACGCCGCGCTGTTCGTCCTCCGCGGCGTGGTCCAGGGCGTGGGCATGCGGCCGTTCGTCCACCGGCTGGCGCAGGAACACGGGCTGGCGGGCTTCGTCGCGAACTCGGCGCGGGGCGTCGTCGTTGAGGCCGAGGGGGCCGCGGAGGCACTCGACGCGTTCGAGCGGGACCTCGTCCTTCGGGCCCCGCCGCTGGCGCGCGTGGACGAGGTGCGGCGCGAGCCGGTCGCGCCCGCCGGCGCCCGGGACTTCGCGATCCGCCCGAGCCTCGACGAGTCCGGCGAGAGCACCATCATCTGCGCGGACGCCGCCGTCTGCGAGGACTGCCTGCGTGAGTTCCTGGACCCGCGCGACCGCCGCCATCGCTATCCGTTCATCAACTGCACGAACTGCGGTCCGAGGTTCTCCATCATCGAGGGGACGCCGTACGACCGCCCGCGCACGACGATGCGCTCGTTCACGATGTGCCCGCGGTGCCGGGCCGAGTACGACGACCCGCTCGACAGGCGCTTCCACGCGCAGCCGAACGCGTGCCCCGTGTGCGGGCCTGCGCTCATGCTGGTCGGCCATGCCGCGGCCGATCCCGCGTCCGACCCGGCCGCGGGCGGCCGCGCGCTCATCAAGGCGGGACGGATCGTCGCAGTCAAGGGGCTCGGCGGCTTCCACATCGCGGCGGATGCCGAGAGTGACGCCGCGGTGCGCGCGCTCCGCGAGCGCAAGCGGCGCCCCGCCAAGCCGTTCGCGCTCATGTGCCGCTCGGTCGAGGTCACGCGCGAGATCGCCGAGATCGGCCCCGAGGAGGAACGTGTTCTTCTCAGCGCGGCCGCGCCCGTCGTCCTGCTCGCGAGGCGCGCGCGCCCGGCCCGCGCGCTGTCGCCCGCCGTCGCGCCGCGGAACGCGTACCTCGGCGTGATGTTGCCGTACGCGCCCGTGCACCACCTTCTCTTCGACGACGAACTCGCCGTGCTCGTGATGACGAGCGGGAACGCCTCGGGCGAGCCCATCGTCGCGGAGCTCCCGGAGGCGCGGGAGAAGCTCGGGGACATCGTGGACGCCTTCCTGACCCACGACCGCGGCATCGAGAACCGCAACGACGACTCGGTCGTCTTCGTCGAGGACGGCCTGACGATGATGGCGCGGCGGTCGCGCGGCTACGCGCCGTATCCGGTGGACCTGGACTGCGGCGTCGAAGGCGCGCCCGAGATCCTCGCGTGCGGCACCGAGCTCAAGTGCACCTTCACGCTCCTGCAGCGCGGCCGCGCGCACGTGAGCCAGCACATCGGCGACATGGAGAACCGCGCGACGCTCGAGCTGTACGAGGAGATGGTCGCGAAGTTCATCGGGTGGCTGCGGGCCGAGCCGCGCGCGGTGGCGTGCGACCTGCATCCCGACTACCTCGCGACGAGGTTCGCGCGGTCGTTCGCGAAGGAGCGCGGCGTCCCGGCCGTCGGCGTCCAGCATCACCACGCGCACATCGCGTCGGTGATGGCGGAGAACGGCGTGACCGAACCAGTCGTCGGGCTCGCGCTCGACGGCACCGGGTACGGGACTGACGGGACCATTTGGGGATGCGAGTTCCTCGTGGCGGACCTCGTGGGATTCGAGCGCGCGGGGCATCTCGCGTCGGTGCCGCTTTCCGGAGGCGACGCGGCGGTGAGGCGCCCGTACCGGGTCGCGCTCTCGCACCTGCGGGCGGCCGGAGGCGACGAGCTGATCGGTGCGGCGCTCCCGCTCTTCGGCGACGTCCCGGCGGCCGAGCTTGACCTCGTGCGCCAGCAAGTCGAGAAGCGCGTCAACTGCGTGGACACGTCGAGCGCGGGGAGGCTCTTCGACGCGGCCTCAGCGATCCTCGGCGTGTGCCGCGAGGTGACCTACGACGCGCAGGCCGCCATCGAGCTCGAGTCGCTCGTGGACGCCGGGACGACGCGGGCGTATCCTCACGAGACGCGCGTCGAGGGCGGCCGCCTCGTCGTGGACGCGGCCCCCGCCGTGCGCGCGCTCGCCGAGGACGCGCTCGCCGGCGCGGCGGTCGCCGAGTGCGCGGCGGCGTTCCACAACACGGTCGTGTCGTTCTGCGCGGAGGCGGCGGCGGCGATCGCGCGGCCCCGCGGGATCGGGAGCGTCGCGCTCGCGGGCGGCGTCTTCCAGAACCGGTTCCTCCTGCGGAGCCTGGTTCGCGCGCTCGAGTCGGACGGGTTCCGCGTGCTCCTCAACAAGCAGGTTCCGGCGAACGACGGTGGCGTGTCCCTGGGCCAGGCCGCGGTCGCGGCGTGGAAGCTCGCGCACGGGGGTGTCTGATGTGTCTCGCCATTCCGGGGAGGATCGTCTCGATCGAGGGGACCACGGCGCAGGCCGACTTCAACGGCGTGACGCGCGAGGTGGACGTCACGCTCGTCCCCGACGTCACGGTGGGGGACTACGTCCTCGTGCACGCCGGCTTCGCGATCGAGGAGATCGAGACCGAGGACGCCGAGGAGATCGGTCTCATCCTCGACGAGATGACCGGTCTTCTGGGGGACGACGGCCCGTGACGCGCGCGCCCGCCGGCCTCGACGTCCTGCGCTCGCAGAAGGTCGCGGGCGCCCTGGTCGAGCGCATCCGCGCGCTCGTGGACCGGCCGGTCTCCCTCATGGAGGTGTGCGGGACCCACACCGTCGCCATCTCGCGCTGGGGGCTCCGCTCGCTCATGCCGCAGGAGCTTCGGCTGCTGTCGGGGCCCGGGTGCCCGGTGTGCGTCACGCCCGTCTCCGGGATTGACCGCGCCATCGCGGCCGCCAGGCTCCCGGGCGTCGCGGTCGTGACCTTCGGCGACATGATGCGCGTGCCCGGCTCGTCGTCCTCGCTCGAGAGCGAGCGCGCCGGCGGCGCCGACGTCCGGATCGTGTACAGCCCGCTCGAGGCGCTCGCCGCGGCGCGCGCTGAGCCCGGGCGCGAGGTCGTGCTCGTGGGCGTCGGGTTCGAGACGACGTCGCCGGCGATCGCGGCGACGGTCGTCCGGGCGGAGCGCGAGGGCGTGCGCAACCTCTCGGTGCTTCCGCTCTTCAAGCTCGTGCCGCCGGCGCTCGAGGTGCTCGCGCGCGTCCCCGGGCGCCCGCTCGACGGGTTCCTCTGCCCGGGCCACGTCAGCGTGATCATCGGCGCGAGGGCGTACGAGCCCGTCGCGGAGCGGTTCGGGATCCCGTGCGTCGTCGCGGGGTTCGAGCCGGTGGACATCCTGGCGGGCGTCGCGATGCTCCTCGCGCAGGCGCAGCGCGCGCGGGACGACTCGGGAAAGGCGGAGGTCGAGACGCAGTACCGCCGCGCCGTCACGCCCGAGGGGAACCCCGCGGCGCTCCGGCTGCTCGACGAGGTGTTCGAGGTCTGCGACGCGGAGTGGCGCGGGATCGGCGCGATCCCGCGGAGCGGGTACGCGTTCCGCGAGCGCTTCCGCGCGTTCGACGCGGTCGCGCGGCTGGGGCTTCCCGAGACGCGCGTCCCGGACGAGAGCGGCTGCGTCTGCGGTGAGATCATGCTCGGTCTCAGGCAGCCGCCGGACTGCCCGCTCTTCGGGACGCGCTGCGCGCCGCGGACGCCCGTCGGCCCGTGCATGGTCTCGAGCGAGGGCGCGTGCGCGGCGTTCCACAGGTACGAGATGTCCGGAGGCGCGGATGGCAGGTGACCGCATCAGGCTCGCGCACGGAAGCGGCGGGGCGGCGATGCACGACCTCGTCGCGCGCGTCATCGTGCCGAGGTTCGGAGGCGAGACGCTCGAGCGCCTCGAGGACGCCGCGGAGCTTCCCGACATCGCCGGCCGCCGGCTCGACCAGGGGCGCCTCGCGTTCACAACGGACTCGTACGTCGTGCAGCCGCTCTTCTTCCCCGGCGGCGACATCGGGAAGCTCGCCGTCGCCGGCACCGTGAACGACCTCGCCGTCAAAGGCGCCGAGCCCGCGTGCCTCACGCTCGCGCTCGTCATCGAGGAGGGGTTCGCCGTGGCCGACCTCGAGCGCGCGCTCGACTCGGCGGCGGCGACCGCGCGCGGGGCGGGCGTCGCGGTGGTCGCCGGAGATACGAAGGTGGTCGAGCGCGGGGCGGTCGGCGGGCTCATCGTGAACACGGCGGGCATCGGCGTGATCCCCGACGGCGTCTCGCTCGGTGCCGACCGCGTGCGCGAGGGCGACGCGGTCGTCGTGTCGGGCACGGTCGGTGACCACGAGACCGCCATCGTCATCGCCCGTGGCGAGCTTAGGGTCGCGGAGACCATCGAGAGCGACTGCGCCGCGGTGCACGGCGTCGCGCGCGCGGCGCTCGCGGCGTGCCCCGACGCGCGAGTGATGCGCGACCCGACGCGCGGCGGCCTTGCGACCACGCTCAACGAGATCGCCGGCGCGGCGGGCGTCGGCATCACGCTCGACGAGCGTGCGGTCCCCGTGCGGCCGTGCGTGCGCGCCGTCTGCGACATCCTCGGGTTCGACCCGCTTTACATGGCGTGCGAGGGGAGGGTCGTTGCGATCGTCCCGGAGGACGCGGCCGAAGCGGTTGTCGCGGCCATGCGCGCGCACCCGCTGGGGCGCGAGGCGGCCGTGATCGGGCGCGTCGGCGGGCGGCGCGGCGTGTACGTCCGCACCGCGGTGGGCGGCGTGCGACCTCTCGTGATGCTCGAGGGCGCGCAGCTTCCGAGGATCTGCTGATGCACGAGCTCTCCATCTGCCAGAGCATGCTGCGCGTCGTGGACGGCGCCATGAAGGCGCACGAGGGATCGAAGCTGCTCCGGATCTTCGCGGACGTCGGTCGCGGCTCGACGGTGGAGCCGCAGCTTCTCCGCGAGGCGTTCGACGTGCTCGTCACAGGCGGGCCGTACGAGGGCGCGGAGCTTGTGATCAACGACATCCCGCTCGCCGGGCGATGCCGCTCGTGCGGGCGGGCCTTCGAGTACCGCGAGATCGCGCTCGGCTGCCCCGCGTGCGGGTCGGCGAGCGTGGACATCGAGTCGGGCCTGGAGCTCTCGGTGAGGGAACTTGAGATCGACGATTAGGGAGGGCGCATGGCGAAGGTGAGCGTGCAGGAGAGGATCCAGTCGGAGAACGAGCGGGTGGCGGCGCAGAACCGCGCCGCGTTCGCGAAGGCGGGCGCGCTCGTGCTGAACCTCGTGAGCTCGCCGGGCTCGGGGAAGACGACGCTCCTCGAGGCCACGCTCGACCGGCTCCCGGCGGCGGGCCTGCGCTCGCTCGTCATCGAGGGCGACGTGAGCACGGAGCGCGACCTCGACCGCGTGAAGGCGCGCGGGGGCGACGGTGTGCAGATCAACACGGGCGGCGGGTGTCACCTGAGCGCGCAGATGGTCGCCGACGTCCTCGGGCGGCTCGACCTCGCGTCGGCCGACGTCGTGTTCATCGAGAACGTCGGGAACCTCATCTGCCCGTCCACGTACGACCTCGGCGAGGACGCGAAGGTGGTGCTGCTCGCCGTGACCGAGGGCGACGACAAGCCGATGAAGTACCCCGCCGTCTTCCACGAGTCCTCGCTCGCGGTGCTCAACAAGATCGACCTTCTGCCGCACCTGGCGTACGACATCGCGAAGGCGGAGCGCGAGGTCGCGGTCCTGAACCCGCGGTGCGAGATCCTCCGCCTGTCGGCGCTCAAGGGGGATGGGATGGACCGCTGGATCTCGTGGATCACGGCGCGGCTGGCCGCCAAGCGGGGGGCGTGACGTGGACCGCGCGCACGCCGTCACGTTGACTCTCATCGTGGTGTCCCTCGCGCTCTGCGCGTGGGTAGTGGGATGCACGTGGAGGCGGTTCGCGGCCATTCCCAGGACGCGAGGCCGCGCGCGGGTCGCGCGGATCGGGTCGCTCGTGACGCACGCCTCGATCCTCGTCATCGTGGCCGGCGGGCTCCTGTCCGCGGCGACCTCGTTCCGCTATCCATCCGCGGCGTACCTCGCGGCGGGCGGCACGCTCGACGTGCTCGCCGGCGGGTTCACCGTTCGGGTCGACGACGCATGGACGACGATGTCCGAGACGGAAAAGCCCGTGGAGTACGTTTCGCTCGTCACGGTGCTCGAGGGCGGCCGCGAGGTGAAGCGCCACCGCATCGAGGTGAACCGGCCGCTCGTCCACCGCGGCGTCGGCGTGTATCAGCACGAGATGCTGCCGTCGCCGACGACGATCGCGAGCGCCACGCTCGAGGTCGTCCTGCCGGAGGGCGGCGGGCGCGTCGTGCGCGTCGAGGCGCCGTTCGACGTCGAGACGCCGGTGCCCGGCACCGACCTCTCGGTCAAAGTCGTGGCGTTCTACTCGGACTTCACCTACGATATCGAGGCGGGGGCCGCCGCGCTCAAGTCCGTGAGGCACGAGAACCCGGCGGTCCTCGTGCACGTGTGGGAGGCCGGGCGGTTCGCCGGGGAGCGTTGGGTGTTCGCGGCCTTCCCCGGCCACAGCGACGCCGCCGCGCTCCCGTGCCGGCTGCTCCTCCTCGGCTACAGGCCGGACTTCCGGCGCGGGCTCACGCGCTTCGAGATCTCCCGCCAGCCGGGGGCGCCGCTCCTGTTCGTCGGGTTCGCCGCAATGTCGGCGGGGCTCGCGCTGATCTACTGGGTTCGCGTGCCGGCCTCGGCCGCGCGCCGACGGAAGGAGGACGGATGACCCCGGTCGCCGCCGTCGACATGCCCTTCTTCTGGGCAGCGTTCTGGTGCTACCTGGCCGCCACCGTCGCGGCGTGCGCGTACGCCGGCCTGCGGTCGCCGCGCCTGCGGGCCGTGGTGCTCTGGCTCTCGGTCGCGGGACTCGCCGCGAACACCGTGGCGCTCGGCGTGCGGTGGGCCCTCTCCGGGCACCCGCCGGTCACGAACCTGTTCGAGTACATGACGCTCTTCGCGTGGGCGACCGTCTTGGGGTTCGTGCTCTTGTGGCGACGGCGGGGCGCGGAGCTCATGACCGTCTTCGGAGCGCCCATCGCCTTCGGCCTCATCGTGCTGGCGTCGCTCGTGCCGGAGAACATCGAGACGCAGCTCATCCCCGCGCTCCAGAGCTACTGGCTGTGGATCCACGTCTCGCTCGCCGTGCTGGCGGAGGCGGCGTTCGCGGTGGCGTTCGTGGCGTCGGTGCTGTACCTGCGCCGCCGGCCGCGGGCCGGTGCGAACGCGGGGAGCGAGGGGCAGGAGCGCGACGAGGCCGGCCGCGACGCGCTCGACGCCATCGCGTACCGTGCGATCGGCATCGGGTTCCCGCTCTTCACCATCGGGGCGCTCTTCGCGGGCGCCGTGTGGGCCGCGCGGGCGTGGGGCGCGCCGTGGTCGTGGGACCCGAAGGAGACGAGCTCGCTCGTCGTGTGGATCATCTACGCGGTGTATCTGCACGCCCGGCTCGTCCGCGGCATGCGGCGCGCCGCGGCCATCATCTCGATCATCGGGTTCGCCGCGACGATCTTCACCATGCTCGGGAGCAGGTTCCTGGGCGGGCTGCATGCGTACGCGTAGCGCGGGGCGGGGCACGCTGACCGGGCGGGCGGCGACGGACGGGGAGGCCGGGTGAGCCCTGAACTCGAGCGAAAGCTCAGCGCGTGGGTGCCGGCGGTCGCGTGGACCGTCCTCATCTTCTGCGTGTCCTCGATCCCCGGCATCGCCCCGATCATCTTTCGCTTCAAGTTCTTCGACAAGCTCGCGCACGCGATCGAGTACGCGGGCCTCGGGATCTTCCTCACGATCGCCTATCGCGGGTCGCTGCCGCGCGGCGCCCGCCTGAGCGCCGCGGCGCTCCTGGCCGTGGCGACCGGTCTCGCGATCGCCGTGGCCGACGAGGCGTACCAGCTCACGGTGCCGGGGCGAGCCGTGGAGTTCCACGACTGGGTCGCCGACGCTACGGGGGTTGTGCTCGGGAGCCTGATCATGGTGTACTGCTACAGGCGGGTCGTGCCGTGGGCGGCACGCGTGGCGGAGCGGCTGGAGAGAGGGTAACGACGGGACGGGTGACGACATGAAGTACCGGGCGCCGAGGGGCACCAGGGACATCCTGCCGGACGAGAGCTGGAAGTGGCAGCGCGTCGAGAGCGTGTTCCGCGAGACGGCCGCGCGGTTCGGGTACAGCGAAATCCGGACGCCGGTGTTCGAGGAGACCGAGCTCTTCGCGCGCGGCATCGGCGACTCGACCGACATCGTCCGCAAGGAGATGTACACGTTCGCGGACAGGAAGGGCAGGAGCCTCACCCTGCGCCCCGAAGGCACCGCCGGCGTGGTCCGGGCGTATGTGGAGCACGCGCTGGGGCGCGGCGGCCGCGTCACCAAGCTCTTCTACTTCTGTCCGATGTTCCGCTACGAGCGACCGCAGGCCGGTCGCTACCGCCAGTTCTGGCAGTGGGGGCTCGAGTCCCTGGGCTCGCTCTCGCCCGTTGTGGACGCGGAGATCATCCACTTCTCGGTGAGCCTCTTCGCGCGGCTCGGCATCCGCGGGACCGAGGCCCGCGTCAACAGCGCGGGCTGCCGCGAGTGCACGCCGGCGTACAACGCGCTGCTCAAGGAGCGGTTGGCGGTGCGGCTGCCGGAGTTCTGCGAGGACTGCCGCGCGCGCTTCGAGAGGAACCCGCGCCGGATGTTCGACTGCAAGAACGAGGCGTGTCTCACGGTGCTGAAGGACGCGCCGTCCATCCTCGGGTCGCTCTGCGATGGGTGCCGACGGCACTTCGAGCGCGTCCAGGCCTACCTCGCGCGGATGTCGGTGCCGTTCCGCGTGGACACCTCGCTGGCGCGCGGGCTCGACTACTACACGAAGACCGTCTTCGAGGTGCACTACCATGGGCTGGGCGCGCAGAGCGCGCTGTGCGGCGGCGGCCGGTACGACCAGCTCGTCGAGGACGCGGGGGGCGACCCCACGCCGGCGTGCGGCGTCTCGTCGGGCGTCGAGCGGCTCATCGCGGCGCTCGAAAGCGAGGGCGCGCTGCCGGAGGCGCAGCCGGGACCGGCCGTGGTCGTCGTCACGATGGGCGACGAAGCGTCGCTGGCCGGCGCTGCGCTCGCGGCGGCGCTCCGCGAGCGCGCCGCGGTGGAGATGGACTACCAGGACCGCAGCATCAAGGCGCAGCTCCGCGACGCGGCGCGGCTCGGGGCGCGGGTTGCGGTCATCGTCGGCGCCGACGAGGTCGCGCGCGGCGAGGCGGTCGTGAAGGACATGGCGAGCGGGGAGCAGCGGTCGCTCCCCGTCGGCGAGGTCGTGGGCGAGGTCGCGCGGCTGCTGGCGGCGTGAGGGCCGGGCCGCGGCCGAAGGCGGGGCAGGGGCACGTCGGAGGACACGCGGGTGGAGAGGACGCTCGGGCACATGGAAGGGCTCAGCCGGACACACACGTGCGGCGCTCTCAGGAAGACCGACGTGGGGCGCGAGGTCGTGGTCATGGGATGGGTCCGCAAGAGGCGGAACCTCGGCGGCCTCCTCTTCGTTGACCTCTACGACCGGCACGGGATCACGCAGGTCGTCTTTCGCCCCGACGACGACCGAGCCCTTCACGCGGCCGCAGCGGACCTGGGGCTCGAGCACGTCATCGCCGTGCGCGGCGTCGTCGCCGCCCGCCCCGACGGCTCCGCGAACGCCGAGCTCCCGACCGGGGAGATCGAGGTCCACGCGCGCGAGATGAGGCTCCTGAACGTCGCGAAGACGCTGCCCTTCGTGCTCGAGGAGCCCATCAAGGCGAGCGACGAGCTGAGACTCGAGTACCGCTTCCTCGACCTCCGGCGGCCGCACATGCAGCGCCTCCTCGAGGCGCGCCACAAGGCCCTGCAGGCGACGCGGCGCTGTCTGGCCGCGCGCGGGTTCCTCGAGATCGAGACGCCGATGCTCGCGAAGAAGACCCCCGAGGGCGCGCGCGACTTCATCGTGCCGTCGCGCGTGCACCCCGGGAAGGTCTACGCCCTTCCGCAGTCGCCGCAGCTCTACAAGCAGATCCTCATGGTGTCCGGCTGCGACCGGTACTTCCAGATCGCGCGCTGCCTCCGAGACGAGGACCTGCGCGCGGACAGGCAGCCGGAGCACACGCAGATCGACTTCGAGATGAGCTTCGTCTCCGAGGACGACGTCTTCGACGTCGCCGAGGGGCTGATGCAGACCCTCTGGCGGGAGGTCCGGGGCGAGGAGATCGCCGTGCCGTTCCCGCGCCTGCGCTACGACGATGCCATGGACAGGTTCGGCTCCGACAAGCCCGACCTCCGGTTCGGCGTCGAGATCGTCGATCTGACCGAGGTCCTTCGGGGCAGCGCGTTCAAGGTCTTCAGCGGCGCGATCGAGGCGGGCGGGGTCGTGCGATGCCTGTGCGCCCCGGGGTGCGGCGGCTGGAGCCGGAGCGAGGTGGACCGCAAGGAAGAGCTCGTGAAGGGGTGGGGCGCGAAGGGGCTCGCGTGGGCGAAGGTCGAGGGCGAAGGGCTAGCCGGCGGGATCTCGAGGTTCCTGACCGCCGACGAGGCGGCCGCCGTGCGGTCGCTCGCAGGCGCGCCCGACGGCGACATGCTGCTCTTCGCGGCCGGGGGGCGGAGGCACGTGAGCGAGGTCCTCGGGAAGCTCCGGCTCGTCCTCCGCGACGAGCTTGGGCTCGCCGACGCGTCCCGCTTCGCGTTCGCGTGGGTCACCGAGTTCCCCCTCTTCGCATGGAACGAGGAGCGCGGGACCTGGGAGGCCGAGCACCACATGTTCACCATGCCGCGCGAGGAGGACCTCCCGCGCCTGGAGACGGAGCCCGGGAAGGTCTACGGGCGGCTGTACGACCTCGTGTGCAACGGGGTCGAGCTCGCGTCGGGGTCCATCCGGATCCACCGCCGCGACATCCAGGAGCGCGTGATGAGCGTCGTCGGCATCACCCGCGAGGACGCCGAGCG